>JAQGHW010000430.1 GCA_028291505.1 Rhodopila sp.
TAATTTCGGTGACGGTATTCGAAAAAATAGAGATACAGACGGCATTTTCTCAATCAGCCGACAGATACGATACTGCACAAGATGATAACCAATTGGATTTGTTCAGCTTTTAACCGGACGCTAGTGAGATTCCATAATGTCGTGCCAGTATAGGTGTCACTGACTGGCGATCCAGCAGCCTTGTAGGTCACGGACTCGGTGGTAACGGGCGTCACGTCAGGAATATTGTAAAAGCCCGGGCTGGCAATGTCCCCGGCGAGGTAGACCGGTGCAAAGGAATACCCGAAATCGGCGAGGATGCCGCTGAGAGATACTTCCAGGCTGTAGACGTCAGCCAGCCAATCTGACCCACTTATGTGGTGCGTCATGTCAAATTCCCCCCAAGGACCGTTTCGTTGTGTTCCAAAAGGTATAGCGGCCTAAAGTGAGACGGCAACCAGAACCGGCTTGAACTTGCTGTGTGGTAAAAAGTACTATGCTTGGCTAACGCAGCCCGATCCACGCAACGTCATGCACGCTTCGACCGCCGCGGTGGTTACCCGGCACGAACCCAGCCACAAGCCTCCCCCGACATCCGTAGGAATGGTTTCTTGACAAATCCCACAACCTGAGGTAGAACCCAACCCACCCAACCAGAAGCCGGACGGCATGATCCAATCCACCACCACCCCGACCGAACCCCAGGAAGCCGCACCCGGCCCGGGCTACTCCATCGACCCCTCCAACATTCTGATGAACCTCATCGTCGCCCTTCTGGCCCCAATGTTCCTGGGCGTCGCTGCCGGCGACATCAACCTGGCCCGCATGGCGGCGATCGAGACCGTGAACGCCTACCGTTCCCGCAATCATGCCGACCTGATCGCGATCGCCCAGATCATCGGCTACGGCCTTGCCGCCCTCGGATCCCTCAGCCTCTCGATGGCCGACGACATTTCCATCGCTATGGCTTTACGCCTGCGCGGCAACGCCAACGCACTGAACCGTTCGGCCGAACAGAACCGCCGGGCGATCAGGCAAAGCCTCCCCGACACGCCGACAAGGCATTACCAGGAGGTGCCGGCCGCCTCCGTTCCCGCCAATGAACGCGACCTCGCCCAGTATGAGGCCGACGCCATGGCCCGCCTCGCGGACACCAAAAGGTTGATCGCGGCCTCCCGAACCCTGTTGCGTGACCCGGAACCGGCCCCGGCAGCCCCAACCCCCGCCGCGCCCACGACAACCGCCCTCACGACGACGACCCCCACGACGACGACCCTGAAAACGATGACCCCCACGATCACCGATCGGCAAAAGGACACGGCGTGGGCCGCCGCCATGGCCGATGTCGCGGATGAATTCACCGCCAGCCTCGCCGACCTTCCTCCGGCCGAACGGGAGATGGCCTCACGCCGGATCGCAGCACTCAACAACGTCGCCAGTGAGCTGCTTTCCCGCCCATCCATGCCGGTGTTCCGCACCCACCCGGGCTAAACGGCATCACGGCCCGAAAAACCCCCGCCCGCCGTCGCGGCACAGTCCCGGCAACGAGCGCCTAATAATCAGCCGCGTTCGGATCGAACTCCACCGCCGTGTCGCCCGGATGAGCCGCGGAATCCCCCGCGTAGATATCACGATCCTTGGTCTCCGGAACGAACAGCAACCCGATCACCGCCGTCGCCGCCGCGATCACCACCGGATACCACAGCCCAAAATAAATACTGCCGTTCTGCGCGTTCATCGCGAACATCGACGCCGGCAGCAACCCGCCAAACCATCCATTGCCGATGTGATACGGCAGCGACATCGAGGTATAGCGGATCCGCGTCGGGAACAGCTCCACCAGCGCAGCCGCCATCGGCCCGTACACCATGGTGACCAGCACCATCAGGAAACACAGTATCAGCACAACAACGAACGGCTGCGGCCGAAAGATATCCCACGGGTTGGACAGCTTGACCACCGACGCATTGGACGCCGCCGGATACCCAACCGCCGTCAGCGTCGACCCAAGATCCGCGGCAAACGTCTTCGCCTTCGGGTCCAGCGTCTTGTCGCCGATCTTGACGCTCGCCGACGTCCCCGCCGCCGCATCCTGCTGCGAATAACTCACCGAGGCCCGCGACAGCGCCCCCTTCGCCACGTCGCAGCTATTGACGAATTTCGACAATCCCGTGGGGTTGAACTGGAAGGAGCAATCCGCCGGATCCGCCACCACCACGACCTGAACCGACTCCTGCGCCTTCGCCAGCGCCGGATTGGCAGTCTCCGCCATGTATTTAAAGATCGGAAAGTAAGTCAGAGCCGCGATGATGCAGCCACCCAGGATAATCGGTTTGCGGCCGATCTTGTCGGACAGCCAGCCAAACAGGATGAATCCGAAAGCGCCCACCGCCAAAGCCCATGCCACCAGCATGTTGGCCGAAAACCCGTCGACTTTCAGCACACCCACAAGAAAGAACAGCGCATAGAATTGCCCGGCATACCAGACCACCGCCTGGCCGGCGACCAACCCGAACAGCGCCAGCAGCGCCCATTTCGCATTCGGCCACCGGCCAAACGCCTCACTCAGCGGCGCCTTCGAGTGCCGCCCTTCTGCCTTCATCTTCACGAACGCCGGGCTTTCGCTCAGTTGCAGCCTGATCCAGACCGAAACCGCCAAAAGCAATACCGAGACCAGGAACGGAATACGCCACCCATAGGCCTTGAAGTCATCGGCACTCATCGAGGCTTGCACGAAAAGGATCACCAGCAGCGACATGAACAGCCCCAGCGTCGCCGTGGTCTGGATCCAGCTGGTATAAAACCCGCGCCGCCCCTGCGGTGCATGTTCCGCGACATAGGTCGCCGCACCGCCATACTCGCCGCCGATCGCCAGCCCCTGCAGGATGCGCAACGTGATCAGGATGACCGCGGCCGAGATGCCGATGCTGTCGGACGTCGGCAAAATACCGACAATGAACGTCGACGAACCCATGATCAGGATCGTTATCAGGAAGGTATATTTGCGGCCCACAAGGTCGCCGATGCGGCCAAACACCAGCGCACCGAACGGCCGCACCAGGAAGCCCGCTGCAAAAGCGAGCAGTGCAAAGATGTTCCGGGTCGTCTCATCGAACTGGCCGAAGAACTTGGCACCAATGATGACGGCGAGCGAGCCATAAAGGTAGAAGTCATACCATTCGAAGACCGTGCCCAGCGACGATGCCAGGATGATCTTCTTCTCATCCGAGGTCATCGGACGAACCAACGGAGCTATTCCGCCCGCTTGAGCCGCACTTACGCCCATGACTGCAACGCCCTTCCCCAACATTCCTCGATGGCACCGGGAACGCCGTTCTTTGAGCGTCTCCCTGTTCCGCTATCCGCAACCGGCCGGATAGTCAGCCCCGAATCGTCAACCAGAGTCATTAACTGAAATTAAGGACGCCGGACAGGGGAAAAATTCCATCGAACTGTCACATCAGGATACGACAGCATCGCGACCAAAACCGTCATCGTCCGCCATCAACCGAAAGCACCTGCCCGTTGACGAACCCAGCAAGATCGGAGGCAAAGAACACCACCGCATTGGCGATATCCGCGGCCGATCCAAGCCGCTTCATCGCGATCCGGTCGACCAGCGCCGCCTGCCCCTCCGGCCCGTAGCCGTCCCATTGCGCTTCCGTCGCGGCATTGGTCCGAATGAAACCCGGCGCCACCGAGTTGACCGTGATTCCGAACGCCCCAAGCTCATGCGCCAACTGCCGTGTCAATCCAACGACTGCGTGTTTTGCACTGCAATATGCCTGTATGCCAGTCAACGAGGGCTGCAGTCCGGCACCCGAACTGATGTTGACAATCCGCCCGCCACCCGCCCGTTTCATTCCGGGCGCAGCCGCTCGGCACAGCGTAAAGGCCGCATTCACGTTGATGTCGAAGATCACGTTCCAGTCATGATCGGAGACATCTTCCAGCGGCGCCGGCCCTTGCCCCGCCACCCCGCCGGCGTTGTTCACCAGGACGTCGACCGCCCGCCCAGTCTCGGCTTCGATCCAGGCGATCCAGGCCGCACTCGCCTTCCGATCACGCAAATCCAATGTCCGCGTCGTGATCCCGCCGGCCAACGCGGTTTCCGACAGTCCATCCGCGGTCAAATCCGTGGCGAAGACAAGCGCCCCAAGTCCGGCGAACGTGCGCGCGATCTGCCGCCCGAAGCCATGGCCGGCGCCCGTAACAGCCACCACCTTGCCATCAAACCGAATGATCATGCGCGCTGCCTCCTACCATTGCTCCAACAGGGCGCGGGTCTCCTGAACGGCTACCTCCCAGATCTCCAGCATCTCCGAGTCGTCGCGCTGATACCGGCCGCCGAAGTTGCCGTCATCCAGCAGCAGGCGAACCTCGAACGGCGGCAAGGTGCGCATCCGGTCGACGTCGACCATCGGCTTCGCGCCGTCTTCCGGCAGGCGTCCGGCCAGCCGGGTCCAGGGATAATTCTCCATCCAGCTCGCATGGCTGGCAACCGGATCGATACGCTGCACCGCGGCCAAGGTCAGCGGTGCGCGCCACCAGTCATGGAACCGAACCCGAGCGTCGGGGTGATCCATCATCCATTCCTGAGCGATGGCGGCGGCCGGCTGGTTTCCGCCATGACCGTTCACGATCAGGATACGACGGAAGCCGCTTCCTTTCAGGCTGTCGAGCACATCCCGCAACAGGGCCGCATAAGTCGCCACACGCAGCGTAACGGTGCCGGGGAAGCCGCTGAAGTAAGGCGTCAAACCATAGGGGACGACGGGGAAGACCGGGATGTCCAACGGTTCCGCCGCCTCGGCGGCGATCCGCTCGGCCAGGATGGCATCGGTGGCGAGCGACAGGCCCGCGTGCTGTTCGGTACTGCCAAGTGGCAAGACACACCGGTCATCGTGCCGGACCCAGTCTTCCACCATGCGCCAGTCCATGTCGGCAATCCGCATCTTGTCCCCCGATCGTCACCTCGTCGCGTGACGAACGCTGGCCCCCGGCGCGTCGGGCGTCAATGTTTTGGCGTCAATGCGGTTGAGATACCAACGCGTCGCAGTTCGTGCGACCGGACAACAGGCAATCCTCGACGATCGAAGCCGTGCGCAACTGCTGGACCAGGAACAATCCCCCGACGAGAAGCAGCAGGACGACCGCCAACCCCACCAGCCCCCCAGTTTGCCGCTCGGCCGTTTTATCTTCCGAGTCCTCGTCTTGCCAGTGATGATGTCTATACACCGGGTCCTCCCATCGGGATTTCTCCCTTCCTTTGCATTAGGGCGCGAAGTGGGAACAAGACAAGGGGTAGTCGCTTGCGGCATGTTTCGATAAGCATGTTTAAATCACAGGACAGGGAGGATGTTAGCGTGGAAGGCGTGCGGCACCTGACTAAGGATACGCGGTTCGCCGAACTCATCACCCGAGTCGGACCGCCCCGCATGGACATCCAGCGGCAACGCAGCCCGTATGAGGCGCTGATCCGCGCCATCGCGCACCAGCAATTGCACGGACGCGCCGCCGAGGCAATCCTGGCGCGCTTCTCGGCATTGTTTCCCGGCGACAGCTTTCCGGAACCTGACGCGGTCATGGCCACCGCGGAAACCGCTTTGCGGGCTTGCGGATTTTCCGGCGGCAAGATCGCGGCGATCCGCGACATCTGCGCCAAGGCGCTGGATGGGACCGTTCCCACGCGCCGCCAGTCGCACCGCCTGAGCGATGAGGCACTGATCGAGCGGTTGACGACCATTCGGGGGGTGGGCCGCTGGACGGTCGAGATGCTGCTGATCTTCACCCTCGGGCGTCCCGATGTGTTGCCCGTCGACGATTTCGGCGTGCGGGAGGGCTATCGGGTGCTGCACGGTCTCGATGTCCAGCCGAAGCCAAAAGAACTGGGCGAAATCGGCGCGGCCTGGGCGCCGCACCGATCGTTGGCCACCTGGTACCTCTACCGCGCCGCCGAGGAGGCCAGGCGGCAGGGACCAACGAGCCGGGCGTGACACCGCCAGCCGCCCCGTCACACCCGGCCCGTCACACCCCGTAACGTCGCGCTGGCCGGGCGCAGCCTGTCGCGCGCTTCGGTTTCGTGTTAAAAACAGGTTGCGGTCCAAGATAGGAGGCACCGCCTGCGGGCTTCTCATGATAAGTGTGCTGCCGTAAGGGATGACTGACGCCGGATTTGACACCTTCGGCATTTGAGCGTTTTCACCCTGACTATGCAGGGTGAAAACGCTCTATCCCCTTTTTTGATCGCATGATTCACGCGCTACGGACGTTCCGCCCAACGCGATCATGCTCTAAACGATGCATGGATGATATCGCCCGCCGACTTATACCTTTTCCACTAC
>JAQGHW010000446.1 GCA_028291505.1 Rhodopila sp.
TAGAATAGACCTTTTTCCCGGCAGGCCACCAAACGCTTCTGCCTGCCTGCCGACAGATGTGGGAGGGGCGCGCCGCGAAATCGCGAGCACATCAATGTGTGTCGCCCTAATTATCGTCCACCCCGCGCGCTGGCTGACTGCTGCATTTCGGGCCATGCTGAAGTGATGCCGCTCGTATTCGCCAGAACACTACGCGGCGCGCGCGTGAGGACAGACAAGGAATTCGTCGCGAGCAAGCCGGTATATTACACTGCCGGCCCGGCGTTCAGACGCGCGGCGCCGGTGATGGTTGGCGGCGCGCCCGAGCCAGTGGCCAGGCTGACGAGTGTCGCGTAGCTACCGGAGACGTGTGGGTCATCGGCGCGCTTTCTCTATGTCGCCGATTTCGTTGCGGTAGAAAATTATCTCGATGGTGGCGTTGTTCGGCAGGTCTGTCCGCCGGCGGAACAAGGCTGGGAGCCGTGCCGCTCACCGCCGCGGCTGGGGCCGGCTCGCCACCCTTGCCTCGCGGTCAAGGCGAGCCGGCCCCAGCCGCGGGTTCGGCTGGTATCAGTTCCGCATAGTGCCGGTACCGACACGCCCGCCGGACCCGATCTCACTGAACGAATTGTTGCCATTCGGGACCGCGACGCCGCTGCCGCCCGGCATTCCCAGCGTCTGGTAGTACGACGTGCCGCCCGTGGTGACGCCAAGTCCGCCCTGCGGAAGCCGGTAGAGTTGCCCGGCTCGTCCGGCATCGGGCGCGTTGGGGGTGAACAAGGTGTGGGCGCTGTCTGCCCGCACGAGGCGCGCCGGAGCAACGCCGGGGACAGCGGAACCGGCGGGTGCCGGGGTGGAGACCGCGACGAGCAGCGCGATGGTGGTCGTTAGCATGATGCAGTTGCCTTCTAACTCGGCAAGCCTTTCAACGCCTCTGCTTGCCGTGCGACCCATGTGGGTAGGCGCGTCCCGGAATTGCGCTAATTATTGTTCATCCCAGGGACATCACCCGGCGATCGATCGGCTTCGCGAAGGACAACGTGAGGCTATACTGGGTCAACGAGGCGGACTTCATCACGGCGGCAGGGCCGGTGAGCCCGCCCGCAGCGATGTATGGCACCGGCCACGCGGGCGCCGTTCAATGTGCGTCGGCAACCGGCGCCTTTGGCGGTTCCACCTTCTTCATCAGCGGCACCATCACCGTGGCGATCCCCAGGCACAGCATCAGCGCCAGGAACGCATCCGAATAGGTCTCGGTCTGTGCCTCCCGCATCGTCAAAGTCCAGAGCTGCCGCAGCGCGATCGCATGGCCCACCACCGCGTCACCTCCGCTTAGGGCCGTGGCGTTGGCTGCCACCCGCCCCAGCATGTCCATCATCGCGGTGTTGGTGGTGTTCAGATGCTCCGCCATCCGCAGGAAATGCAGGTTGGTGCGGTCGTTCAGGATCGTTCCACAACCCGCGATACCGATCGCGCCCCCCAGGTTCCGCATCAGGTTGAACAGCCCCGAGGCCAGCTTCAATCGCTCGGGCGCGATTGCCCCCAACGTCAGGGTCACCACGGGAGCCACCGCGAACTGCTGCGAGAACCCCCGGAACGCCTGCGGTATCAGCAGTTCCCGCCAGCCCCAGTCATGCGTGATCGGGGTAAAGTTCCACATGCTGAAGGTAAAGCACGCCAGACCGAACAGCATCAGCCACCGCAGGTCGAACCTGCGCGCGAAATAGGTGTAGACCGGGATCGCCATGATCTGAAAGATGCCAGTCGAGAACACCGCCAATCCGATCTGCAGCGCGCTGAACCCGCGCACCCGGCCGAGGAACAGCGGAGTCAGATAGATGGTGGCAAAGATCCCCACGCCGGTCATGAAGGAAAAGAAACAACCCAGCGCGAAATTGCGGCTTTTCAGTGCGCGCAGGTCGACCACCGGCCGAACGAACGTCAGGCTGCGCCAGATGAACGCCACCCCGGCCACGCCGGAAATCCACGCCGTGGTCCTGATCGTGTCGTCACCGAACCAGTCCCACCGCGGCCCTTCCTCCAGCGTGTATTCCAGGCACCCCAGGAACACCGCCATCAAAGCCATCCCGAGATAATCGGCGCCTTTCAGCAGCGACAAATCCGGTTTGTCGATCTTCACCATCAACGGCACCACGACCGTCACGAAAATCCCCGGCACCAAATTGATGAAAAACAGCCAGTGCCAGGAATAGTTGTCGGTGATCCAGCCACCCACGGTCGGCCCCAACGTAGGCGCCAGCGAGGATAACGCCCCAACCGTCGCCGCCGCGATCACCCGCTGATGGCCCTGAAAGTAGATGAATGCCGTGGTGAACACCGTCGGGATCATCGACCCGCCCAGGAACCCTTGCAGCGCCCTGAACACGATCATGCTCTGGATATCCCACGCCCAGCCGCACATCAGGCTGGTGATGGTGAACCCCGCGGCCGAGATGCTGAACAGCCAGCGGGTCGACATCACCCGCGACAGCCAGCCGGACAGCGGGATCACGATGATCTCGGCAATGAGGTAGCTGGTCTGCACCCACGCCACCTCATCCGAACCGGCGGACAATCCGCCGCCGATATCGCGGAGTGACGCAGAAACGATCTGGATATCCAGCAGCGCAATGAAGAAGCCCACCGTCATCGTGGCGAAGGCAAAGATCTTCTGCTTCGTCGTCAGGCCGCTGGCGTCGACCGGCGCCGTAACCGTCGAGCTCATTTCGCGCCCCGCATATCGACGCCAGCGGTCACCGATAGCCCGGGCCGCAACCGCCCCAGCACCGACGCATCGCCGTCCAGCAGGATCCGCACCGGCACACGCTGCACGATCTTGGTGAAGTTGCCGGTCGCGTTCTCCGGCGGCAATACGCTGAACTGCGCGCCCGTGGCGGGCGACAGGCTGGCGACATGCCCACGGAACGTCACATCCGGCAGCACGTCCGCGTAGATCGTTGCTGCCTCGCCAGCCTGCATCTTCGCCAGCTGGTTCTCCTTGAAATTCGCATCCACCCACAGCCCGCGGGCCGGCACGATGGCGATCAACTGCGATCCAACCCCGGCAAACGCCCCAACCCGAGCGCTGCGGTTGCCGACCACCCCATCGAATGGCGCCCGCAGTTCGGTATACCCCAGATTCAATCGCGCCGTGTCACGATCCACCACCGCCGCATCCAGCGCCGCCCGCGTCTGCTGCTTCTGCGTATCGATCACCGCCAGTTGTTGCTGCGCCGCATCCAGTGCCGCCCGAGCCTTGTCCCCGCCCGCCACCGCCTGCTTGAAATCCGCGTCCGCCTTCTGGAACGATTGTACCGAAGCCGCTGCCGTCTTCGACAACGTTTCAAACCGAGCACGATCGTCACGGGCACGGACTGTTCCGGCATCGGCAGAGGCAATGCCGGCCTGCGCCTGCCGGATCACCGCGTCCTGCAGCCGCCGCGTGGCGTCCAGGTTCGCCAGTGTCGCCTGCTGACCAGCCACCACCGCCTCCCCCTTGGCCACCGCCGCCCGGTAGTCACGATCGTCGAGCCTGATCAGTAAATCGCCCTGATGCACCGGCTGGTTGTCGATCACCGCGACCTCCGCGATGAACCCCGACACTTTCGGCGCGATTACGGAAATATCGCCGCCGACATAGGCATCGTCGGTGCTCTCGATAAAGCGCCCGACAGTCCAGTAGTCATAGCCGTACCACACAGCGCCGGCACCGATCAGCAACG
>JAQGHW010000456.1 GCA_028291505.1 Rhodopila sp.
TCTAGCAGTCTGATCCTGCGCCGCCTAAAGCGTTTCCACGGCGACTGGAAACAGGATCGTCATGGGACCCCAATTGTCATTGCGAAGAGCGCAGTGACGAAGCAATCTCGCGGCGCCAATTGTGCGATAATCGCATGTGGAGCGTAAGCCCAATCGGGAGGCCCAAGTAAGGCACCCGATAGACCTGTCTTGGAAGCGGAGCAGACACCATGGCGGCGCCACAACTCACTGAGCTCAGGGTTCGCGAGGTCACCATCAAGCTGCACCGCGCAGGGCGCGGACCAACGGTGTTGTTCCTCCATGGTGCCGGCGGCGTGCCGCAGTGGCTACCGTTCTTCGATGCGTTGGCGGAGCACTACGAGTTGCTGGTGCCCGAGCATCCCGGCTTCGGCGGGTCCGACGATCCGCAGTGGATCCACTCGATGCCGGACCTCGCGATGTTCTACCTCGACCTCATCGAGGAGGTGGGGCTCGATCGCATCCATCTCATCGGCAACTCGCTCGGCGGCTGGCTCGCCGCCGAGATCCTGATCCGCGACCGCGCGCGCTTCCGCAGCCTGATTCAACTCGCGCCCGCCGGAATCCGCATCAAGGGCGTGCCGTGCGGCGACAACTTCATTTGGGGCCCCGAGGAAGCAGTGCGCAACCTCTATCATGACCAGTTCTTCGCCGACCGCGTCCTTGCGCTGCAATCGACCGAGGAACAGGTGGACCTGATGGTGAGGAACCGCTTCACCGTAGCGAAGCTCGGCTGGCAGCCGCGCTGGTTCAATCCTGATCTTGAGAAGTGGCTGCACCGCATCAAGCTCCCGTCGCTCATTCTCTGGGGCGATAACGACAAGATCATGCCGCCGGCGAACGCAGCGCTGTGGCAGGAGCGCCTGCCGGATGCGCGCCTCGTCATGCTGAATGCGTGCGGCCATCTCCCGCATGTCGAGCAGGCCCCTGCCGTCGCACGTCATGTCCACGAATTTCTGGAAGGAGTCGCGTCATGAAGCTCGTTTCCTTCCATTTGATGCCGTACCGGCCGCTCGATCTGGCAGAGGCGGCGAAGCACCGCTCGCCGTGGGTCGTGCTGCCGAACAGCCTGTACGACCCGGTTAAGGGCGCCGAGGAGTACGCACGCCACATCGACGCGCTCGTCTATGCCGAGGAACTCGGCTTCGATGCGATTGGCGTGAACGAGCACCACCAAACCGCTTACGGCCTGATGCCGGCGCCCAACCTGATCGCCAGCGCGCTGATCCAACGCACCAGGAACGTCAAGATCGCCATCCTCGGCCGAGCTCTGCCGTTGGTGAACAATCCGATGTACATCGCGGAAGAGATCGCGATGCTCGACAATTTGTCGAAGGGCCGCATCATCGCGGGCTTCGTGCGCGGCATCGGTTCGGAATACCATTCCTCGGGCACCAACCCGTATTTCTCGCACGAGCGCTTCCATGAGGCCCACGACCTGATCATCCGCGCCTGGACCGAGCCAGGTCCGTTTGCTTTCGACGGTGATCACTTCAACCTGCGCTACGTCAATCTCTGGCCGAGGCCCTACCAGACCCCGCATCCGCCCGTCTGGATCCCGTCGCAAGGATCGAGCGAGACAGTCGCCTGGGCCGCCGATCCCAAACGCAAATATCCGTTCCTGGTGACCTTCTCCTCGGCCGACCTCGTCGCACGCTACCACACCGCCTATCGCGACCAGGCCCGCCAGTACGGCTACGAGGCGGCGCCCGATCAGCTAGGCTGGGCTTGCCCGATCTATGTCGCCGAAACCGATGAACGTGCGCGCGAGGAGGCCGGACGGGCGGTTGAAACGCTGTTCAACGATTTCCTCCGGCAGACCTTCGAGATGCTGATGCCGCCGGGCTACACCTCGATGGCCTCGATGAAGAATTTCATTCGCAACCGCACCGCTCTGGGCGGCGGCAGGCTCACCGCCGAGGCGCTGATCGAGAGCGGCACCGCTTTGATCGGCAGTCCCCGGACAGTGCTGGCGGGCATCGAGCGAATGCGCGAGCGTACGGGCTTTGGGATCCTCGTGGCACTCCTCCAGTTCGGCGTCCTTTCGGATGAGCTGACGCGACGCAACATGGACCTCTTCGCCGCCGAGGTAATGCCGCACCTCCGAGCCTGAGGGCTGCCCTTCGGGGCGGGCATGGGGATGAGAGGGCGTCCAGTCTCGATTCGTGACAGATATTGCTGCGTCAAGCCCGTTTTCTCGGCGAGCTCCGATTGCTTGAGGCCGATCTTCAATCGGGCGCCCTTCAGGTTTTCGCCAGATACGGCCTGCAGGTCGTCAAAAACCTCGTCGCCCTTTGGCGTCACGGATCCGCTCCGCGTTGCCGATATGCTCACCGCCGCGTCGTGTTGTTCTTTCTCCGCCGGTGACCGCGGCGCGGGGGAGGCTTTCGACGAACGCGCGGCTCCGGCTGACTGACTGGGATGCAGGTTTTTTGGTGTGCCAGCTCCTCATTTGGCCATCAAATCTAATCTTTGCACCTTAAAGCGTGTTCCGAATCCGACTTCTCCTGCATCGTGCCACACGTTCTGGTCGGGTAATACAACGTGCGGTAGCGGCCCTGGTAACAGTGGGTGAGGCACGGAGCGACTTTGTTGCATGGACACGCCATGGTTGCAGGCGATCGGCGACGCCCCACATTGGAAAGCTCATTTACCCCCTGGAGCCGCTCTGCCTTGCCGTTCAAGTACCATGCCGAACAACGCCATCACATCCCCAAGCCCAGGTATCGGGTCACGAATTGGGCGGACTATGGCGCTTCCTTGAAGCGGCGGGGCAGCTTGACCGTTTGGTTTACCGACGAGGCGATCCAGGCGTGGCGAGCGGAGCCGCGAACTACGTCGGGCGGCCAGCCGCACTACTCCGCCCTGGCGATCACCACCGCGCTGACGATGGGCGTGGTGTTTGGCCTGGCGCGACAGACCGAAGGACTGATCGGCTCCGTCATCGGACTGCTCGGGCTTGACCTCGCGGTGCCGGACCATTCCACCTTGAGTCGCCGGCGAAGACGCTGGAGGTGCCGCCACTCCGGCGAGCCGCAACCGGTCCGCTGCATTTGGACAGCACTGGGCTGAAGTTCGGCGGAGCGGGCGAATGGCTGATCGAAAAGCACGCGACGTCCCGCCGCCGGTCGTGGCGGAAGCTGCATATCGGCGTCGATGCCGATAGCGGCGAGATCGTCGCCGTCGTGGTGACCAGGAAGGATGTCGACGATGCCGCGATGGCTGGTGCGCTTCTCGGTCAGATCGCCGATCCCATCGCCTCCTTTATCGCCGACGGCCTGTACGATCAGGACCGGGTCAGCCAGGCGGTTGCCGAGCGTCATCCGCATGCCGCCGTCATCGTCCCGCCGCGGGCCGGCGCGGTAGCGAGCGCTTCGGCCGACACCACCCCGACACAGCGCGACCGTCACCTGCGGATGATCGCCGAACGCGGCCGCATGGCTTGGCAAAAGGCGAGCGGCTACGATCTGCGGGCCAAGGTCGAGGCGACGATCGGCCGCTACAAGCGCGTGATCGGCGATGCC
>JAQGHW010000044.1 GCA_028291505.1 Rhodopila sp.
GACGCCCAAAGCCATTACTACATTGCAACGTCGGGCACTACGGGGCTGCCGAAGCTCGTGCAGGTGCCGCACGATCGGACTATGGCGTTCCTGGACTGGGCGATCCCGTTCTACGAGGTTGAGCCCACAACCCGGTGGTCCCAATTCTCCAGCATCGGCTTCGATCTTTCACTGGTCGATTTTCTGATCACCTTGTGCGGTGGAGGCACGCTGATTGCGCTTACGTCGCAGATGGACCGGATCAGGCCCGCGCGGGTTTTGGCGCGGGCAAGTATCACGCATTGGCATTCAGTGCCCTCGATGATCCCTTATTTTCTGCGCGAGCCGAAGCCCGACGCCCCCTCTGGCGTTCGCGTATTTACGTTCTGCGGCGAGCCCTTTCTGCGGACCGATGCGGACGGCCTTGCCGAGCGCTATCCCGCTGCCCGGATTGTCAACACCTACGGACCGACCGAAGCGACACTGTTCTGCTCTTGCTTCGAATACCACGGCGCCGCCGCTTTGGCGCTGGCGGAGGCCAGCCTGCCGATAGGGCAGCCGATACCCGGTTGGAACTTCCTTTTGCTACCGGATCAGGACGGCTCAAGGTTGGTCATCCTTTCGCACCACCTCTCGGAAGGTTATGTCGGACACGGATCCGAACAGTTCGCGACCATGCGGTTGTTCGAATCGGAAATGCCGGCATTCGATACTGGCGACTACATCCGCACGGCTGGAACCCAGCTCCACTTCTCTCATCGCAAGGACCTGATGGTCAAAGTCAACGGCCACAGAATCGACCTCGGCGAGATCGAGGCAGCAGGCAAGCATGTTGGGCTCGTCAACCCGGTCGCCGCCGTGATCGGCAATCGGCTTGTCCTCGCCGCGGAGGGCAACCATGGACACGAGGACGATGTTCGTTCCAAACTCGGACAGTTCCTCCCACGCGCTAGCCTGCCCGCCGAAATCCGTTGGGTGCCGGCACATCCGCGTGCGCTGAGCGGCAAGCTCGATCGTGCGGCCATCCGCAACGCGTTCGGTCCGCTGCGTGGCCCCTGATCCAGCCCAGCTTGACGCGGCCCGTGCGCTGGTGGCCGCGGCGCTTCGTGTGGCCACCGACCGCATCGGCGCGGCCACCGCGATGTTCGGCGTTCCTGTCTGGGACAGTTTCGGCCAGCTCAGCGTCATTCTCGCGATAGAGGAGGCGATCGGTGCACGCATCGAAGACGCAGACTTGTTCAACCGCCTGACCTCGGTTCCGCAAATCGCGGCCTTCCTGGCTGAGCGGGCAGAAACTAAGCGTCATGCAGAGCCGCCTTCCCCGACGTAGCGCTCAACAAGATAGCTCGTGACAAAGTCCACGACTTCGTCGCGTACGTGGATCGAGTCCGCTTCGTAAGAGGCTGGCCCTGCCGACATCACGATCTCGTAGCCGGGAAAATAGTCAACATCCGGATGGTTGCGGCAGAGCCTGTCGGCACAGACGAGCAGAACCGATTTTGAGAAACTATTAGCCACTATGCTGTCTTGCCCGGTGTAGGTGCCTTCGAGCGGAACCGGGGAGACGATAAGGATAACCTTCTTCACGCCCAGCGATCGGATCGCCGCGAGGCTGCGCTCGAACAGGCGCTCCGTTTCCTCGAAGTCCAGCACGTGCAGCTCAAACCGATCCCGCTCCGCCATGAGGAATGCTGCCGGAGGAAGCCGATTGAGATAGAGACCGGCCTCCTTGTCGTACCAGGCTTCGACTAAGTCGAAGGTCATGATAACGGCCTCGCACCCGGGCAACGCGGCATAAACCCGGTCGACTTGCGCTCGGCGTTGCAGCAGTCGCTCTGTGCTGCAGGGCGCTACGTGGTCGGGCAACAGGAGGTCGAGGAAACCGCCCGCATCGGGCGCAATGCAGAGGTCGCCGAAAGACCCCCCACTCGCCGCAAGCTCGAGCCGCTGGCAGATCGTGCCCGGGTTGTATTCGTTGAGCACCCCGTTCGGCCGGCCGGGCCGCTCACCACTTGGAACGGCCAGGTCGAGGGTTGGCACCCGGAACCCCGGCAGCCGCTCCTCCACGCTGCGCGAGAAGCAGGACCCGATGGTGAAAACCGACGTGCCGCTCGACAGGCAGAAGCGAGGCCAAATCTCCGAGAACACGGCGCCATGGCGAACCCGCGGATCGTCCAGCCGCGGAAACAGGCGGGCAGGGCCGGAGCGCCTGGCATTGGCGATCACCTCTTCGAGGCTCAGCCGCATTGCCCATCCTCGACGTGCGGCGAGAGACGGGCGTTCGCCTGCCAGCGTTCCATGTCGAGGTAACGCTCGCGCATCGGCGCGGGAATCTCCTCGACATGATGTGTGCTGAGCCAGATGCGCAGCAAATGTCGGTTGCGTTCCGGTTCCACATCATCCTCGTACGGTGCTCTGGCGTGAACCAGGCAGTTGTTGTTGAGCAGTTGCAGATCGCCGGGCTCCAACACCATGTCCAGTCGGAACGGGTCGGAGCGGCAGAGCCGCTCGAACATATCGATCGCCTCGACCTGTTTCGGCGTCAGCGTTGGGGTCTGCCGATAGCGCTGCGCGGAATAGATGTAGCCGGGATTGAACCGACTGAACAATCGTCCCGCGTGGTACATGAAGACGGGCGTCGCATAGAATGGCGGTGTGTCGGAGTTCTCGCCGTGCCGGTCGATGTGGAAGGGCTGATACAGAACGCGCAGCACGTCCGGCCGGCGATGGACCAGGGCGTCGTGGATCGCGCGGGTGCTCGCGATAGCACTCTGGCCGCCGGACTTGGCAGCGCGCAGGCAGAGCAGCCCGACAATGTCGCAGGAATCGCTATGGAAAGGCAGGGCCGAGCCGGTTTCAAAGCCACGCGTCGACGCCCCTGGCCTGGCGCGGACATGGTTCAGCAGCTCTCCTGCGGGGTTCTGCACCATGATCCGGCCGAGCTGTGCGCCGATGCCGCAGAGGAGGATATCGCGTTCGCGCCCGCGATATCGCTCCACCGGAATGCCGCGGAGGAGGCAGAAGCCGCTACCCGTCTCGAGCTGTCGCCGCACTGCCTGGAGGGTTGCCGCGAAGGCATGCAGGGGGAACCCCGCAGTTCCCGCACGTGCCGGATCCCAGCCCTGTAAGACGGCCGCGCGGAGCGCAGCATCGAGCTCGTCTCGTTCCGCTTGAGTGAGCTCGTGCACATGCGCCGGGAAGTCGATCTGCGGCGCAAGCCAGGCCGCCGGCCCACCCACCGGCCGAAGCCGGCCGGGGTCAGCGGGGCCCAGGTCCGCCCGACTCACGACCGGCTCGTTTGCGCCGCAGTGCTCCTGCCATCCCGGACCACGGCTTTTGCGACCGCCAGTTCCGCCAGGAGCTCGTTCAGGGGTGGCACATCGTCGTCCCTCTCCAGCAGGACGTGAACGGGCCCGATCCTCCCCGAGACGAAACGGAGCAGCTGCCAAACGGATTCACTGACTGGTTCGGCGTGACTGTCGACGTACAACGCCCCATGCAGACGGTGCCCGGCGATGTGGATTTCACGAACTGCATGCAGCGGGAAATTACTCAGATAGGCATAGGGATCAAACCCGTGATTGGCGGCGTTCACGACTACATTGTTCAGGTCAAGCAACAAGCCGCAACCGCTGGCTTGCACCAGCCGGTCAAGCAGCTCGGTCTCGCTGAACTCGGAGCCCGGCAGACGGACATAGGCGGCTATGTTCTCGATTAGGAACGGCACCCGTAACTGATCCTGCAGTTCGGTCACCTTGTCGGCTATTCTCGTGACAGCGGCGGTGTCGTAGCGGACTGGCGACAGCAACCCGAGATCCACCCCTCCGAGGTGGGAGACCGCGAGGTGATCGCTGGCCCACATCGGCCGGAGCCGGCGGGCGATGGCACGGAGCTCAGCGACATAGGCCCGGTCCAGCACCTCTTCCGAGCCGAGCGAGAGGTTCAGGCTGTGCAGGACAACGGGCAGTTGAATGGGGAGATCGAACGCCTCGAAGCCGAAATAGCGGTCCGGGATGATTTCCAGGAAATCCACTTCCTCCCCTGCGTGTGCCATCTCACGGTGAAACGTATCGTCATAGAGCAGTCCGAAACGATCGCTCATGTGCGGACCCTCGTCGCAACTGGCCCCTCCGGGCCGGCCGGGACAAAAAAGGGAACGCCTAGCTGGAGCATCTGCGCCAGGCTGTGTGCCAGCGCGTCCCGGGTCGGGCCAGGCTCAGCGGCCTCGAGCACCTGGCCCAGCCGGGTGTCCTCGCCAAACCTCTGCAACGCCGTGGCCAGGCCAGGCGAGATCACCAGGGTACGCACGTCACCGCCGTGTTGCCGGAACAGCAGGACAATTTGCGGCATCGGCAAGCGCTCCGCGCGCTCGAACAGCGCCGGGACCTGCAGCGCGGCGACGTCGTACTCGCACCGAACCAGGTCGGCATCCTCGCCGAGCGCCAGATGCAGCTCCGGAGTCGGCGCTTCGGGCCGATCACGCCGACGGGGGCACAGCGAGACCGCCGCGCATAACGCATCGAACCGGATGAAAGCGTGCGCCCGCGGTGCAGCTGGATGCAGCTGTGCCTCCACATACCCGGCAAAAGCCCGGACAGCGTCGGCTCCGTCGATTTCGCCCTCGAGCGAGGCATCGCGCGACCAGTCCCGCAGCAGCGCCTCGAAAGGTTCGGGGAACGCGTCGAGAGAGGTCGGCAGGGCGCGCCGCACAAATTTCCACCGCTTCGTGCGGAGATGGGCGTTGACGAAACGTAGCCGATCCCGCTGCGAGGCCATCAGCTCATCCAGCCATGCCTGTTCCGACCCGGACAAGGCAAAACGCGTGAGCTCCGACCGGAGGCTCGGATCATCGCGATCGGCTATCCGATAAAGATGCAGCAGCGCCGACTGGAAATCGCGTTCGGCCATGGCGGCTACAGCAACTCTTCCAGCCCAGGCTGTATTGCCTGAGCGGAAACAACCTTTGCCCAGGCAAAGGCAAGGCCATAGTCCGCGCATCCATGCAAGCGGGACACACTCAGGACCCATGCAGGTAGGGGACGCCGTTCCCCTGCGCCACAGCTTCCAGCCGTTCAACCAGTTTCAGGAGCCGGCCTCCATCCGGGCCGCCAACTAGCCGGGAAAGCGTACGTCCCAGGGCGATAGCTGCGCCAGAATCCAATTTCAGCATCAGCTTGACAAGGTCCAGCTTTGCAGTCGGGCCGACTGCGGCGAAGGCGGCATGGATGCAGTCGGCCGCCTCAACGCCTCGCCGCTCCACCACCATGCGCACAATCGCCACGACGTCGTCATCGTCGAACCGGGGCGCGGCCGCCGGACGGCCTTCCAGGTTCGGTCGCTTCTCGGCCGAATCGAGGCTGAACAGGTGGAAGGTGATGGCAGTCTCGTCGCCATCGTTGCGCAAGCAATGAAATTGGGGCGGGATTAACACGCCTGCCTCGCCGGTCCGTGCAAGAATCGGCGCCGAGGCACGGCAATCCGCCGCAGAAGTGGCGCTGCGGAACACGAGCAACGAGCCGGCCATGACGCCGGCGACGGTCCAGGTTTCGTGGCAGTGCGGGTCGTTGCCGAACCCGGGCGGCCAGCAAAAGATCTGCAGCGAATAGCGCTGGCGCGGGTCGACAAAGAACTGCCGGACCTGTGACGCCCAAACATGCTGTTCAAGCAGCATGCGGGCACATTGCGCACGAAAATCGGTGGAGGCGATGGCTCTCTGCAGACGGTCGCGAACCGCGTTGGGGCGCGCAACCACATGAAGGTCGAAATCCTCATTGAGGCCGGCGATGAACTCGTTGAAGACCGCGCCCATCGCAAGGTCACCGCCGACGGCGTGGCTCACATCAGGTTGATGGATGCAACGACCCGTGCTTGCAGGTTGCCTACCGGGACGGCCCCGTGCTCGCGCGAGTCGGCCACGTGGATTGCGGTGTTGTCACCCACCAGGAACACGCTCCCCGCCGGGATCTGGAACTCCGCGCTACCATGCTTGTTGTTGGCGTGATGCTTTACAGAGGAGAAACAATCCTTCAGATGCGCGGGAGGCGCGAGCATCTGTCCGTTTACCCTCACCCCATGCGCAGTCAACTGTATCGTCTCCCCGGGCAAGCCGACAATCCGCTTCACGAACGGACCGGAACCGTCCGGAAGTGAGAACAGAACGACCTCCCACCGACGCGGGTGATGCGACGCGTAATACCCAGGCTCCGCCACAACCTCGGCGCCGGTCGCGATCGCCGGCTCCATGGAGTCAAAGGGCATACTAAATGCTTCGAGGGTTTGAGCGGCTGCTTTTGCCATTTTCGTCCTCCAAACGCGTTCCCAGACCGGACCGATTAGGAGCAGGACAGACCAACTCGTCGGATGATACTGCCAACCTTGGCCGCAGTCGCATCACGGAAAGAGAAGTTCAGCAACTCCTCAATCGTCATCTCTGGACGCGTCTGCGCTACCTGCTCGACCTTGTTTGCTGGTGTCGAACTTGTGCCAGATGGGTTTGGCGGGGTTTCATTCACCGCTCGATCCTCCAGTTATGATAAGGATTAGGCCACACTTTGCGTACAATCGATCGAACAAGTCAACCATTATGTTGGCTGCGAACCAAGCCTGGTGGTTGTGCATCAGGACGGCACCCGCGCAGGATCGCTACCGGCTCTCCGCAATTCCATCACCTGCATCGCCGTCGCGGTGGCAACGGTCCGGACGAGCTGGAGCCCGGCTGCCGCAAACAAGCTCTCATATTCCGGTAATGTCCGTTCACGGCCGGTGGTCATCACCATCATGTTCATGTCGGTCAGGGTGGTGTCGGACAGGATCGGACCAGGCGTTGCCAGGAAATCTTCCGGCTGCGCCGGCACAATGCGCTCGAGGACGAGGACCCGGCCATCGCCCTTGAGCACGGCCTGGCAATTCCCAAGCAGTCGAATTGCCGCCCCATCATCCCAGTCGTGCAGCACGCGCGACAGCACATAAGCGTCGCCGCCCGCGGGCACCTCCGTGAGCGCGTCCCCGGAGACGACTGCGCACCGGTCGGACAACCCCGCATCCGCCACCCGCCGCAACGCCCGCTCGGCAACGGATGCAAGGTCGAAGACGACGCCTCTGGCGGCGTGGTGTGCACTAAGGATACCGACGAGCAGGCTGCCATCGCCCCCGCCCACATCGACGATGGTGCGAAATCCCGCGAACGAGAAAGCGGTCAGAACAGAGGCGACATAGGTATCAGTGAACCCGGCCATCGCCCGGTCGAACAGCGCCCCGTGTGCCTTGTGTTCGCGGCAGTACGCCCAGAGATCTTTGCCGTATCGAGCCTTGAACGCGCTGCCACCCGTTTGCACCGCCGTCAGCAGTTCGCCCCAGGCTCCGCCATGGACGTCGCCCAGCATAAGCAGGGCCCAGTCACGCAGCGAGCCGGGCGCGTCTGACCTGAGAATTTCCCCGACCGGCGTCAGCCGGAAGCGGCCTTCGCTGTCCATCGCAAAGACACCCTCGACGGTCAGCGCCCGCAGGAGACGGTGCAGGGACGGCGCATGGGTCCCGCACGCCGCTGCGAGCGCAGCGCTCGACTCCGGCCCATCGCACAACAGGTCGGGAATTCCGAGCGATAGGGCCACATGGATCGCCCGCGAAACCCAGGCGCCGCAAATAAGGCGCAGCGTGGTGTCCGTCGGTGTGGGGCCGGAACAAAAGTCATCGTCGGTCATGCTCGACTCCGAACGCAAGGGACCCGGACATTACCAAACCTCTCGTAAAAATGGGCAATAAAATGGACAACAAGGAGGACAAGCCGATAGGCTTCGCCGAATAATCGGTCGGACATAGGAGGTTTCGTTGACTGGTCGGCACGCGCTGGGAGTCCATATCGGCCATGACCGAGGCGCAGCGTTGGTCAGCGATGGCGTGCTGGTGGCCCAGATCGCGGAAGAGCGGCTGGACCGGGTCAAGCACTCCAACGCGCCAGACCTTCCCTTGCGTTCGATCCGCGCTGTACTGGACATTGGCCACATCCGCCCGGACGATCTCGGCGTCGCCGGGATCAGCTACACGAATGTCGATATTGGCGCAGTCCTGCCGCTGCTGGCCGAGGAAATGCAGGACGACCTCGGAGTGCCGTCGCTCGAGGTGATCGGCGTAGGTCATCACGATGCTCATGCCTGGTCCGGCTGGTGCACAACCGACCTGACCGAGGCGCTGATCGTCGTGGCGGACGGCTCGGGCGACGTGGTCAACGGCCGGCTTGAGGCCGAGAGCGTGTACCTCGGCGCGGGCGACTCGATCCATTTGCTTGGACGCCGCCTGCAGGATTTCGGCACCAGCCGGATGACCCGCCGGAACTCCTTCATGCTGCCGTACATGATCGATGCCGATCGAACGAAGGACATCAGCCTCGGCAACAAATACGAGCAGTTCACCTACCTCGCCGGGTTTAGCCAGCGTGAGGGTGGCAAGACGATGGGCCTTGCTGCTTATGCCGATCCTCTGTTCAGGCCGGAGATCCCAGCCATCCGCGATCTGCAGTTTCCGCTGCAGTTCGAAACCGGCCTGATCGAGATCGACCGGCTTTGGCGCCAATCCGGCGACGCCTGGCACCGCTTCGTCAGGCAGCGCGCGGCGGCCATTGCCGCAAGCGGACAGTCATTGCTGGAAGAATACATGCTGGCGCTGCTGCGTACGCTTGATCCGAGCGGCGCCCACCGCAACTTGTGCGCGGCGGGCGGCGTGTTTCTCAATTGCCAGATGAACGGGCGCATCGTCAGGGAAACCCGATTCGAGAACCTGCATGTCGTGCCCGCCGCTGGGGATGACGGGCAATGCATCGGCTCGGCGTTTTTTGCATACGCCCAGGCTTTTGCGCCGCCTCAGCGCGGGGCCGACCCATTGCCTTACCTGGGCCCGCATTATGATCGCGCCGCGATCACCCAGGACATCCAGCGGGCAGAACTCAGTGCTGAGGAACTCGAGGACGGGCAATTGATGGAGCGCATCGCCCAGGCGCTCGCCGACGGTCTCATCGTCGGGCTCTTCCGGGGTCGGTCGGAGTGCGGCCCGCGGGCGCTGTGCCACCGCAGTCTGCTGGCCGATCCGCGCCGTGCCGACATGAAGGACCGCCTGAACGGCCTGAAAGGCCGCGAATTGTTTCGACCCTTCGCCCCAGCGGTGACCGAGGAGGACCAGGCGACCTTCTTCGAACTTGAGCCACCTTCCCCGTTCATGCTGGTCGCTACCGCGCTGCGCCCCCGCTTCCGGGACGTCCTGCCGGCCATCACGCACATAGACGGGTCCGCGCGCGTGCAAGCCGTGAGCCGGGCCAAAGAGCCGTTTATCCACGCGCTGCTCCGCGCCTTCGCAGCGCGCACGGGCTACCCTGTGCTGCTGAACACGTCGTTCAACCTGGCCGGCGAGCCGATCGTCGAGTCCCCGCGCGACGCCATCAATACCTTCCTGGCCTCGGAGATCGACTGTCTGGTTCTGGAGAACCAGTTTCTGCACCGGAAAGCCACGTCGCGCAGCCTCAGTGCCCCACCGACCGCACCAAGAGATCCGCCCCCTTCTCTGCGATCATAATAGTCGCAGCGTGGATGTTCGAGGATGGGATCGTCGGCATGACCGAAGCGTCGATCACCCGCAACCCTTGCAGTCCGCGCACTTTGAGTTCTGGGTC
>JAQGHW010000516.1 GCA_028291505.1 Rhodopila sp.
AAGAACAGCACCTGCGCGCAGCCTTCGCCGGCGTAGATCTTGGCGGGCAGCGGCGTGGTGTTGCTGATTTCGATGGTGACCTGCCCTTCCCATTCCGGCTCCAGCGGGGTCACGTTCACGATGATGCCGCAGCGTGCGTAGGTGGATTTGCCCATGCATATGACCAGCAAGTCGCGCGGGATGCGGAAGTATTCGACCGTGTGACCGAGCGCGAAGCTGTTAGGGGGGATGATGCAGACGCTGGTTTTGCGGTCGACGAAGCTGGTCGGGGAGAACGCTTTGGGATCGACGACGGCGGAGTCGATGTTGGTGAAGATCTTGAACTCGTCGGCAATGCGGGCGTCGTAGCCGTAGCTGGACAGGCCGTAGCTAATGACGCCGTCGCGCTTCTGCGCCTCCACGAAGGGTTCGATCATGCCGTGCTCCTGGGCCATCTGGCGGATCCAGCGGTCGGACAGGACGGGCATTGCGGCGGTGCTCTCGGTTTGTGGTGGGGCTGGGGTGCTCGTAGCGCGAATTCGTGCCGCGCCGCAAACGGGATGTCGCGAAGTTGCCAGAGGGGTTGTGGGGAGTGCCGTTACCCACTGATGTCCTTGGCCTGGCTGAGATGTTTGCACAGGAGTCGTTGCGGATTGCCAGGGCGACTTTCCCGGCTGCCCGGAAGCCATCACCGGCGGTTTCGGCGAGGGAGGATCAGGCTGCTTCGGATAGACCGCTATGGGTGGGAAGCGGGTGTGCGACACCCGCGCCATCCACGGCCGGTTTGCAGCCATCCAAGCCGGACGTGACCCCCCTCGAAAGCACACATAGGGTGAAGTATTCGCCGATGGTGACCCGCATGGCCAACAGGTGCGGGCCATCGTTTCCCATCACGCGTTGGTGCCGCCGTCAACGGTCAAGCTCGCGCCCGTTATGTAAGCCGCTTCCGGACCCGCGACGAATGCCACCATCGCGACGATATCTTCAACATGACCATAACGGTTGAGCGCCGTGAGGGCTATTTGGGGCGTTGCCCAATCGCCCGACGCGGGGTTCAATTCCGTATCGATGGGACCCGGTTGAATATTGTTGACCGTGATGCCGCGAGCCCCGACCTCTCGTGACAACCCTTGCGTGAACATCTTCACGGCTCCTTTCGTGGCTGCGTAGGAAACCAGGCCGGGCGTCATCATACGCTCGCCGACGCACGAGCCGATCATGATGATGCGACCGCCGTCCTGCATGTGCTTCAGCGCCGCCTGGGTCGTAATCAATGTGCCGCGGAAATTGATGTTGATCACGCGATCCAGTTCCTCCAGCGTCGTCTCCTGGAATGGCTTCGGAATGGCCGTGCCGGCATTGTTTACCAGCACATCAAGCCGGCCATAGGCCGCGACGGTCTTTTCGACCGCGGCCGTGACGGCCTTGGCATCGGCGGCGTCGGCCTGAATCGCCATGGCCTTTCCGCCGGCGCGTTCGATCTCTTTCACCACCGAGGCCGCCGCTTCCAAGCCTTTGGTGTAGGTAATCGCCACGCTCGCTCCGTCGGCTGCCAGCCGCTTGGCAATCCCGGCGCCAATTCCTCGGGAACCGCCGGTGACGAGGGCTACTTTGTTGGTCAGGTTGGCCATTGATTGATTTCCTTTTGGTCTAGCGGTGTGAATTCGGGAAATTCGGGTTCTTGCTCTCGACCCGTATCGATGGCGAGGGACGCCGCTCATTAAGGGGATCGTCGCCTGTTTCGGGCTCCTGTGGGGCACCCGCCCCAATGCAGAACCCGCCGGGACAAATGTATGCCTCGCTGGCCGGGGTGGATAAGACTTTGTAAGGTGAGTGGGTATGCCTCGGAGGTATAGCGGCAGCCATGGAACTCCGACATCTTCGCTATTTCGTCGCCGTCGCCGAAGAGGGAAGTCTCAAGCTCGCGGCCGACAAAAGGCTGCACACGGCGCAACCCTCGCTTAGCCGGCAGATCCGCGATCTCGAATGTGAAGTCGGCACGCAGCTTTTGCAGCGCAGCGCGCGGGGGGTCGAACTCACCGCTGCCGGTCGGGCCTTTCTCGATCACGCGCGGCAGTCACTCGCCCAGGCGGAAGCCGCGGTGGAAGCCGCCCGGCGCATAGCGCAACCCGTGAAGCCGGTGTTTGCCGTGGGCTTCCTCACGGGACATGAAAGCGACTGTATCCCTCCCACGACGAACATTCTTCGGGACGATTTGCCCAACCTGGAGGTCCGGGTTTTCAGCGGGTTTTCAGTTGACCTTGCCGACGACCTCCTGCACGGGAAACTCGATATTGCGTTCTTGCGGCGCGAGCCGAACCCGGAGCTGGAATACAGAACGATTATCCGAGAATCTTTGGTCGCGATCCTGCCATGCGATCACAGGCTGGCGGCACGCGAGTCTATCGATCCTCGAGACCTGATCGGCGAAACCTTTATCGGGATTTCACCGGTGCCGCGCATCCTGCGTCGTGTCGTTAGTCAATATCTCGATCGATCGGATGTGCGCATCACGCCACATCTCGAGATCGACAATTTCGCCATGGCGATTTCCCTGGTGGGGTCGACGCGAGGCGTGGCGCTGCTACCGGCCTCTATCGACAGCTACCTGCCGCCATCGATTGTCAGCCGTTCTCTCAACGGAGAGCAGCCGATGGTCGATCTGGTGCTGGGATTCCACAAGGCGAACAAATCGCCCATTCTCGAGAAGTTTCTCTTAAGACTTGTCGATCTCTCCGCTCAAATAGCAAGTAGAGGCAAGGCGGATCGCTGATCGGCGCTGGGTTGGCCATCCTTGGAACGGGCAACGCTAATTACTATGTGATGTTGTTGAGAAGTCAGGGAAGCCGGTAAGCAAAAATGGCGAGTGGATGGGCCCCGGATGGGGCGGTGCAGGATCAGATCGACGATACCGTCACAGACGGGGTCATGAGAGCGCGGGCGCGCATGCCGACGGGTGAGGGAGAGACCCATTGCCTGGAATGCGGTGACGAAATCCCGGAAGCGCGCCGCCGTGTGATTTCCGGAGTCCGGACCTGCATCAGTTGTCAGACGGCGCGTGATCGCCATCCGGTGAATATTGGATTCAATCGCAGGGGCAGCAAAGACAGCCAGCTCAAATAGCGCTCCGGGTCCGTGCGGTTTGGCTGGCTTTTGTTCCATTCGTGACTGGCGAGGGTGTGCTCTCCGCGCGTCAAACGCGGTGGGTCAGGATCTCTGTCCTGAGTGCTAGTGTCCTGCCCCCGAAGTTCGTCGCATTTTGCGACGCACGTAGGGGAGAAGCAGGCCACTTAAAACAATGAGCTAGTGTCGCGAATTCTGAGGTTCGCCACTATGGCGGACTTCAGATTCGGGACACTAGCACGAATCCGAGCAGGCAATGACACGGACCGGGTATTCTGCCGCGTGCTGGTCTTGGGAGACGAGGGATGCGTCCTCGGTGATCGCCTGCGCGATCAGCATGTGACCGAACGGATCTCGGTGATGCGTGGGCAGAGCTTCGAGCGTCTGCAAATGCGCCGGGATGATATCGAGCCGAACGAACCCGTCGCGGGCACAGGCCTCCACGATTGCGCCGATCTCGGCTGCCAGCTTTCCGACGCGGACTTTGACGACGATCTCCCAAAAAGCGGCTACGCTGACAAGAACATCGTTGCCTGGGTCGGCGATCAGGTTCCTGGCCTGATCGCCAAGCCGGCGGTCGTCAGACAGCCACCAAAGCATCGCATGGGTGTCGAGGAGGAGTTTCACCCCTCTGTCCCCTCCATAGCTGCCCCCTCCATAGCTGCGACGATGTCCGCCGGCAGCGAGCCGAAATCGGGAGCCATGCGGATCTTGCCTCGTAACGCACCTGGCTGGCGCCGGGGGCGAGACGCGACGGAGGGCGGGTGGATTTCCGCGACAACTTCGTCGTGCGAGGTGATCAGGAACGCGGTGCCCTGACGCGCCTGGCGGAGGAACCCAGTCATGTTCGCTCGGAACTCCCGCACACCAATCCTCCGCGGGGAGATTACATCGGCCGCTTTCGCGTCAGTCATGACGCACCCTTTCTGTGAACACGTGATGTGTACACATAGCGGGCCGATGGGT
>JAQGHW010000547.1 GCA_028291505.1 Rhodopila sp.
ATGCGATGCACCACGGACCACGTGAAAGGGTCCTATGGTCGTGGCTAGTTTATCCCGCTTGCGCCCCAATCCCGACGATCCCTTCCGGGGGTCGCTGCTGGGCCGGCCGGCCTGGACACGCCTGGTCGTGACAGGCCTGGGCCTTGCAGTATTCTGGCTCGCGGTTGCCTGGGCGGTCGCCACCCCGTGAAGGGCACCGGCATCACCTTGCGCGACGTGACGGTCGCCTACGACCGGCGCCCTGCCGTGCATCACGTCGAGGGCGCGTTCGAGCCAGGGAGCCTCACCGCCGTTGTCGGCCCGAATGGCGCCGGCAAGTCCACGCTCCTAAAGGCGATCGTCGGAGCGCTCAAACCCGTCTCGGGCGTGGTTGACCGGGCTGGATTGCGGAGCCGCGACCTCGGCTACCTGCCGCAGGCTGCCGAAATCGATCGAAGCTTCCCGCTCACCGTTGCTGACACCGTGCTGCTCGGCGCCTGGCGACGCACTGGCGCGCTCCGCGGCGTCGATCAGGCAACCGGCAAGCAGGCACGAGAAGCTCTGTCGGCGGTCGGACTGGAAGGCTTCGGGCGCCGGGCGGTCGGTGCCCTCTCCGCCGGGCAGTTCCAACGCGTGCTGTTCGCCCGACTGCTGTTGCAGGACGCCGCGGTGATTCTGTTGGACGAGCCGTTCACAGCCATCGACGCACGCACCACGCGCGATCTACTCGACCTCGTGCACCGCTGGCACAATGAGGGCCGCACGGTCATCACGGTTCTGCACGATTTCGAACAGGTCCGCGCCCATTGCCCGCAAGCTTTGTTGCTGGCCCGCGAACAGATCGCCTGGGGCAACACGGACACGGTGCTTGCGCCAGCCAATCTCCTGCGGGCGAGGGCCATGGCCGAGAACTGGGACGAAAACGCGGCAATATGCGAACAGCCGGCCGGGACGGCGGCATGACGCTTTACAACGCGCTCGTGGAACCATTCGTCGAATTCGGTTTCATGCGTCGGGCCCTCACTGCGTGCCTTGCGCTCAGTATCGGATCGGGTCCGATCGGTGTGCTGCTGCTGCTCCGGCGGATGAGTCTCATCGGCGATGCGATGAGCCATGCTGTCCTGCCAGGCGCCGCGGTTGGGTTCCTGTTTGCCGGCCTGTCGCTCCCGGCAATGGGCGTTGGTGGCTTGGTCGCGGGGCTTGCCGTAGCGCTGCTCTCCGGCCTCGTCAGCCGCACGACGGAACTCCGCGAGGACGCAAGCTTCGCCGGCTTCTATCTCGCTTCCCTCGCCGCCGGCGTGCTGATCGTCTCACTGCGCGGTTCCAACATCGACCTGCTGCACGTGCTGTTCGGCACCATCCTCGCGGTCGACGCCCAGGCCCTTTACGTCGTTGCGGGCATCGCGTCGGTCACTTTGCTGATCCTGGCGGTCGTCTACCGCCCACTGGTTGCGGAGTGCTTCGACCCGGGCTTCATGCGGGTGGTCGGGGGCCGCGGGTCGCTCTACCACCTGCTCTTCCTATTCCTCGTCGTGATCAACCTGGTCGCAGGGTTTCAGGCGCTCGGGACCCTGATGGCCGTCGGCCTCATGATGCTGCCTGCGGCCGCGGCCCGTCTGTGGGCGACGACGCTGCCGGTGCTGACGGTCGTGGCGGCTGGGATCGCCTTCGCATCGGGCTTCATCGGTCTGATCGTCTCCTATCATCTCGGCGTCGCCTCCGGACCGGCGATCGTGCTGGTCGCCAGCCTGTTCTACGTCCTCTCCATCGTCGCCGGCCGGGGCGGCATGGTCCGCCGCCATCTGCCGCGGCCTCACCTCACCGGATAGTCGAAGGAAACGTGCTATGATTACTCGGCGCTTTGGCGCGCTCGCGATTGTCGCAGGCCTGCTTGTACCGCCCGCCGCCCGGTCGGCTGCAAAGTCTCTCCAAGTCGTCGCCAGTTTCACCGTGCTTGCCGATATGGTTCGTCAAGTTGGCGGCGACCGTGTGCACGTCGCAAGCTTGGTTGGACCGAACGGTGATCCGCATGCCTTCGAGCCGACGCCGGATGACGCGCGAAGATTGAAGGCCGCGGACCTGGTGTTCGTCAGCGGCCTCGGGCTCGAAGGCTGGATGGATCGGTTGATCGCCGCCTCCGGCTACCAGGGCCGGATCATCGTCGCGAGCGACGGCATCCGTGCGCTGCATATGGAGGAAGACGGAAAGGCGATCACCGATCCCCATGCCTGGAACAGCGCCGCGAATGGTGTAATTTATGCCGACAATATCGTAGCCGCGCTGTGCGTGGCCGATCCGGACGGAGCAACGCTCTACCGAGCGAACGGCGCGCGCTATGGCCAGCAACTGCGCGACCTCGACAGCTACGCCCGCCAGCAGATCGCCACCGTGCCGCCGGCGAGACGAGAGGTACTGACCAGCCACGATGCGTTCGGTTATTTTGGCGCGGCCTACGGCGTCACCTTTCTCTCGCCACTTGGCTTCTCCACTGAGAGCGAAGCCTCGGCGCGGGACGTCGCCAAGTTGATCAGGCAGATCAAGGCTGAGCACGTCCGGGCCTACTTCTTCGAGAACTCGAACGATCCCCGGCTGGTGCGCCAGATCGCGAGCGCGACCGGCGCTGAGCCGGGCGGTGTGCTCTATGTCGAAGCGCTATCCACGCCCGACGGCCCTGCACCCACGTATGCCGCCATGTTCCGGCGTAACGTCGATGAGATGACACGCGCCATGAAGCAGAACTGAGCGCCTGATTGTCTGCGACAGGACCACCCAGCCATGATGATCGACGATACAGTCCCAATTAGCGTGCTCACCGGCTTTCTCGGGGTCGGCAAGACGACGTTGCTCAATCGCCTGCTCAAGCAGGCCGGCATGGAGCACACGGCCGTCCTGATCAATGAGTTCGGCGAGATCGGTCTGGACCACCTGCTGGTTGAGACACTCGACGAGAACACCGTGCTGCTGAACGCCGGGTGCCTTTGCTGCACCGTGCGGGGCGATTTGGTCCGGGCGTTGCGAGATCTGCGCGACCGGATGGACGGCGGGCTGCTGATCCGGCGGGTGATGATCGAGACGACGGGCCTCGCCGATCCGGCACCGATCCTTCACACGCTCATGGCTGACGTGTTGGTACTTGGGTGTTTTCGGTTCGACGGCGTTGTGACGCTTGTTGATGCCGTCAACGGCACGCGGACGCTCGACGAACAGCCCGAGGCGATGAAACAAGTTGCGGTCGCGGACCGGATGGTTCTAACGAAGGCCGATCTGGCATCATTGCCGCAGATCAGAGTGTTGGAGGATCGGTTGCGGGCGCTGAACCCGGGAGCGGTCCTGCTGAAAGTGGCCCGCGGCGAGATTGCGGCCGAAGCGCTACTCGACATCGGTCCGTTCAGCATCAGCGGCAAGCTGCCCGCTGTCGGGCACTGGCTCAACGCGGAGGCTTATGCCGCGCAGCCCGATCACCACCAGCACGGGCACCATCACCGCCATGATCCCAATCGGCACGATGCGCGGATCCACTCGTTCTGCCTGACCTTTGACCAACCGCTGCACTGGAACGGGTTTGCCACCTACCTCGATATGCTCACCGCAACCCGTGGCGAGTCGTTACTCAGGATCAAGGGCATCCTCAATTTGGTCGGCCAGGACCGGCCGCTCGTGGTTCATGGCGTTCAGCACGTGTTCCACGAGCCAATTCTGCTACCACAGTGGCCAGTCGGTGATGATCGTCGATCGCGGCGGGTTTTCATCGTTCGCGATATGACGCGTGACGACGTCGAGCGTGGCCTGCTAGCGTTTGAAACGGCTGCCGACAGCCGGATGTAAGCCACCCGAAGGACGTCCCAGTGTGCTGCCTGCTCAAGTCTGCTGCCCGGGCCTGCGTAGCTACCTGATGACGCAAACCTGACGCTCTACGAACCGGCATGTGCCGCGGTGCTGCAGCCGATCGAGTGCCAAAGTAGCGGGTCCCCAAAGGATTGCTGATCCATCCCGGGCCGCAATCAGAAGTCCTTTTGCCGCCAGCGATAGCGACAACTCGCTCCCCTGCTGCCGATGCCGGTGCCCGCCGTACCCTGACCGTAACGGAGGCATGCCCCCTCTTATCGGCCGAAGGCCGCCTACATTGGTTGCGTTCGCGATCACCTAAAACCGCTGCGTCACTCCCGCCAGGATCGTCCGCCGGATGCCGAATTGCGGCGCGCCGACGCCCACGCCGGTGCCATTGCGGATTTCATAGGTATTGTCGCCGATGTTCAAAATATCGAGCCGCAGCTCGGTGCGAGACGCCAGCTTCTGCACCACCGACATGTTGACCACCCCATATGTCGGCAAAGCGACGCCGTTGGGGACCGTCGGGGTACTGGCCCGCAGGCCGCTCTGCACAGTCGCATCGATCGACATCCGCGCCGGATATTCACTGTCCATGTTCGCCGTGTAGGCGATGCCGGCAGACCCGGTCCACTTCTGGTCGTGATCCAGATGGATCCAGTTGTTGGCGATGTACGCCAGTTCGTCGGCCGAGAAGTTGTTTTGCGCGGACACGATGTCCTTCCCCATCGCCCGCGACAGCGCCACGTTGCCATAGACCGACCAGGGGCCGCGGTCGTAGTTGCCTGTCAACTCGACGCCCTCCTGTACTCCCTTGGCATAGTTGAAGGCGGTCAGGATGATCGGGGCACCGAACTGACCTTCGTCGATCAGGTTGTGCGACTCCTTGTAATAGGCATCGACGCCGACGGTCAGCCCGGGGATCACGATCTGACTGATGCCGATATCGTAGTAGTTCGACCGCTCCGCCCGCACCGGATCGTCCTGTGTCACGGCTGGGGCGGCGGTCGTGCCGGCGAATTTCGACAACGTGCCGGCTCCCACCAGCTCGAACGGCGGCGGCACGAAATAGCGGCTGTAACCAACGTGCACCGTGGTGGTCTTGGTCGGCTTCCACACCAGGTTCAGCCGTGGGCTGAGCTGGGTCTCGTTGGTGAATTCAGCCACCCCGTCGAAGCGCAGGCCGCTGTTGATCGTCACCGTCGGCAGGATGCGCCACTCGTCTTGGACATAGACGCCATACAGGCTGCCTTGTTTGTTGGTGGTATCGGCGATCCCCAGCGGCTGATCCGTGGTGGGCGTGCCGGTTGCGTCCACCGGTAGCACGTCAGAGAAGGTTTTTGAGGTCGTCCCCTCCACCTGCGCCAGCATGCCGAAGCGGATCGTATGGTGTTCGGAGGCGGCCCAGCTGGCATCGGTCTGGATGCCGTAGGCCTGGTCGGTGCGTGTCGCCTGCTGGGCAATGCCGTTGAACAGCAGGTCGCCGATCCAGTCGGGTGAGAAGGCCAGGCGGCTGAAGCGGGTATAGGCGGAGAGCTGCACGTCCAGGGTATCGATGTGCTTCTGCAGCGAGAGAATGCCGAAGTCGGTATCCTCGCGCTGGGTCTCATTCAGCGTGGCGGAATTGAAGTTGGAGGTGCCAAGCACCGGAAAACCGAGTGTCGCCTGGCCGGGGTTGTTCGGGATCTGAAACTGGCCGTCGA
>JAQGHW010000564.1 GCA_028291505.1 Rhodopila sp.
GAAGTGCGTCTCGAAGACAATTTTCGTTCCACCGGACACATCCTCTCGGCCGCCAATGCAGTGATTGCGCAAGACAAGAAACGGCTCGGCAAGACCCTGCGCACAACCAAGGCCATCGGTGACCCGATTGAGGTCGTGGCCTTCCACGATCCAGAGAGCGAAGCCGCCGGCATCGACGGCGAGATCAAACGTCGCGGCGCCGACGGCGTGCCCTGGGATCAGATGGCGATCCTGTACCGCTCAAACCACATGTCCCGTGGCTTCGAAGAAGCATTGATGCGGAGCCGGATCCCATACGTGCTGATCGGCGATGTCGGATTCTACCAAAGAGCCGAAATCAAGGACGCGTTGGCGTTGTTGCGCCTCGCCGTGCGCCCCGACGACTTTCAGTCCGATGAGGCTTTCCGCCGCGTGTGCAACACGCCGCCACGCGGCATCGGCCCCAAAGCTCTGGAGGAGATCCACGACGAGGCGGCATTTCGCGGCGTGTCGTTGTTGCTGGCAGTGGAAACGGCGAAACTGCCGCCAAAGACCAGGAAGGCTGCTCTTTATTTCGCTGACGCCGTGCGTTCCGTTGGCAACGACAAGATCAGTTCTCTCGCCGACCAGCTCTGCCTCCTGCTCGACCGAACCGGATATCGAGCCATGCTCCGCGACAGTCGCGCCGAGGAAACGGAAAATCGGCTGGAGAACCTGCAGGAACTCGTCACCCTCGCCGGCGGGTTTCACAACGCGTCGGAGTTGCTCGACCATGCTGCCCTCGCAAGCGCCGCACCAGGCGAGGCGACGGACGGGCGTGTGCAACTGATGTCGATTCACAAAGGCAAGGGCCTCGAATTTGCGCACGTGTTCCTGCCCGGATGGGATGCGACGACGCTTCCTAGCGCCTATGGAGACCTCGATGAGGAGCGGCGGCTAGCATACGTCGCGCTCACCCGCGGCATGCAACGCGTGAGCATTTCCTATGTCGAGTATCGTCGCGGTTTTACGCGGCCGTCCCCCTTCATCGACGATATTCCAACTGAAAACCGCGTCGCCGGCTGGCTGCATGCCCAGCCTCAACCATCGCCCAAGCACCCAGGGACAGCCTCCCGCGCGTTTGTTGAACTTGATGCGCTGGAACTGCTTCGAAGGTTTTAACGCCGAACTCAGAGACAAGGAGCAAGCCGCTATGTTTCCCGAATACGATAATCTTGTTTCGAACGACTTCGTTTGGAGGTCGGCGTGGGCCGCAATCATAGTAACTTTCGCGGATACTATGTGTCTCGCTAGAGAGACTGTACTTTGGATGATTGCACATCACTTCTTGCTTGTCTCAGAAACGGCAACAGGAAGAGCGGGTAAAAACAGCGCTTGACTGGGCAATTGCTGCCGCGGTTGGCTTTGGCGCCGCAAGGGTTCGGCCGTTGGCCCGCTTCGCGCCCTTGCCCCGCCTTCGCCGCCGCGGCCGCCGGATGACGTCTTCGAGAAGGAGACGGAAATCCGAAAGGTAAACAGGATGACGATACTCAAATACCTCAAAATTGCCGCAGGCAGTCTTCTTCTAGCTGCCGCGGCGTACGGCATACTGGCGGCTCCCGGGCTGCTGACGGACGCATTCTCTACAGTGCCCGTCCACCAGCGGTCTGCTGGGGTGCAGCCGTGACCGGCCCCGGCACCCAGTCCGCCAACCCGACAAGCGGCGAGTGGACGTGCGTACCGACGCAGCAGGCGATGCACGACGGCACCATCCTCAAAACCTGGGGCGTGCAGGTGGCCGGAACCGGTCAATGGATCGGCAAGGCTCATCCGATCGGTGCCAGCCCGGAGAACCAAACCGAGGCATGCGCCAATGGCCGTCTATTTGGCGCGAGCAAAACGATGGCAGCCGTTTTGATCGAAGCAACCCAAGCGTGGGCCGATCAACTCGATGCTCCGGCAGATTGGCAGATCATGAAATCTCTGTGTCAGGCCGCGATCTGGTGGCGTGGTTTGCGGAGTGGCGGCTGCGCGCGCGCCAGGTGCTCAACGCAGCGGGCGTGCCATGATGACGGCGACGACATGGTGCCTGGGTCGCGCCGCGGTCACACGGCGCGGGCAGTCAAATTCGCTGGCCGATCAAACCCTCGGGCCGCGGACCGTTGCATTTCAGGCGTTTGAAATGGAAAACTACCGCACACGGCTTTCACGCCTTTTGCCAGTTGGCAGTCCTGAAAACCAGCAGACAGAGATTGGCATATATCCAGCGTTCGTCGCAGAGACGGCCGCTGCGGACCAAACCCAGGGCGTCTCCGCGATGGCTTAACCCCTACAGAGCCGCCAGGTCGGGGGCTGGATTTTGGCTCAGCTTATCATCGTGTTCGAAGGGATTTGACACCCGATGAAATCCATCAGCATCGCCTTGTTCGTACTCTGCAGTTGGGTGTTGGTCGGTGAGCCAACTTGGGGCTCGGAAGGGGTTGTTCAGTTGCGCTCGGTGAGCGCTGCGCAGACAGCTTCCCCAGATCAACCTCTCGACACGTTCGTCGCGCTCCGACGACGCGGCAACGGCTATGAATTCAGGTGTCCAACCAGCACCGATGTGCGCCTTCCGCGTGGTGGCGTAGATGGGGACGGTTTGTAGCCTTTCGTACGGACAGTACCGGCACCCGCCGATTGGACGCCAGAACAGATCGGCTTATCCAGTTCCCCAAAGGACCGAGTTAATGAGTCCCAGACCGCTTGACGACCACACTGGGTCCCCGATCGG
>JAQGHW010000569.1 GCA_028291505.1 Rhodopila sp.
CGGGCGCGCGATCCGTCCCGCAAGCAACCCGAGATTGAGCCATTGGCCGCGAACGAGAGCTGGTCAGCGGATTTCAAGGGCTGGTTCCGCACCGGGGACGGCGTTCGCTGCGACCCGTTGACGGTCACCGACAATTATAGCCGGTATCTGCTGGCCTGCACTGCGGTGCCACAGATAACCACGGCGCATGTGCAGCCGCTTCTGACCGGGCTGTTTCGCCGCCATGGACTGCCGCGTGCGCTGCGCACCGACAACGGCAGCCCGTTTGCCAACCGCACCGGACTGGGCGGCTTGGTGCAACTATCGGTGTGGCTGTTGAAGCTGGACATCTGGCCCGATCGTATTGCCCCTGGCCGGCCGGACCAGAATGGCCGGCACGAGCGCATGCACCGCACGCTCGGCGAGGATGTGGCCCGGCCTCCGGCGGCAACCGTCGCCGAGCAACAAGTCGCCTTCGATGTTTGGCGGCAAGATTTCAACGCCATCCGGCCGCACGAGGCCCTGGGCCAGCGCTGTCCGGCTGAGTTCTATACCCCGTCACCGCGTTGCTATCCCGAAAAGATCGCGGTGTGGGAATACCCTGCCGACCACCAGATCCGCCGGGTCGGCGGCGATGGCTACATCAAGTGGCGGGACGGCAAGCTCTATTCGTCCGAGGCCATGCGGAAAGAGACGATCGCGCTGGCCCAGCGCGATGATGGCAATTGGGCGATCCGGTTCCGCAATTTCGACCTGGGGACCCTCACCGACGAGGGCAACGAAATCCGCCGGTCAGGCCTGGCCCGATCGAGCCAGACCGGAGCGTCAGCCACGACGGCAGCCGGCGCGGGCCAAGCCGACTTCCCGGTTTCTTCCATTGTACAGCGTTACGTAACGGTGGACGATGCCCCGGGCGAACCGTGAAACCGAAACGCCAAGCGGTGCTACGCGACAGGAGTGATGGCCGGTCAGCGGCGACCGGATGCGTCTTGGCCATGGGGTATCGCCTACCTCTGGCGACCGTTCAACTAAAGAACCCGTGGATTTGTGCATTGACGTCATTCTTCCAGCTTTTCTCGACGCAGAACTACATTCCCCATGGCGTGTGCCTACTTTGGCAACCCGGGTTGCTTTGGCTGGACGTTCTCTCTGATACTATCATCGCCGCCTCATATTTTACGATTCCGTTCGCATTGATCTATTTCGCATCGCGACGCCACGACCTCGCATTTCGCGGAATTTTTATTCTTAGCGGCGGCTTTATTCTGGCGTGCGGAACCACCCATGTCATGGGAGTAGTGACGCTCTGGTATCCGGCATATTGGACCGACGGCTTGATAAAGCTTATCACTGCTTTAGTCTCGATTGGCACGGCCTTCGCGATGTGGCAGGTCATGCCTTTGGCACTTGCCCTTCCGAGCACCACGCAACTAGAGAGAACTAACGGCTTGCTCGAGCACGAGATCGGTGAACGGCAACGTGCCGCAGCTGCGCTTCATGACGCGAACGCCGAACTCGAGCGCCGCGTCAGTGAACGTACAGCAGAGCTCGAGTTGGAGGTTACGCAGCGCCGGCGCACCGAGAATACGCTTCGAGCCAGCGAGGAACGCTGGCGCAGCATGTTTGACTCTTCCGCGATCGGCATTGCCTTGACGGACGAGAATCAACGCTTCGTTACCGCCAACGGCGCCTTTCAGAGAATGCTCGGTTATACTAGCGAGGAGCTTTGTTCACTGGGGCCGGTAGAAATAACCCACGAGGATGATCGGCAGGCGACGCAAGACATGATCGATCAGATGCAGGCGGATCGGGGATTCGGATACGACGTCGAGAAGCGCTATCGGCGTAAGGACGGGACCGTCGTTTGGGCCAGGGTCAGTACCGCCCGGCCTCCGGACCCCAACGGTGGACTAGGAGGAGTACCCAACATTATTGAAGACATCACAGAACGCAGGCGGGCAGAGGACGCCATGCATGAGGCGCGCGACGCACTCCTGCGGGTCGCGCGCCTCAACACGATGGGTGAGCTATCGGCGTCGATCGCCCACGAGATCAACCAGCCGCTTGGAGCTATTGTCGCCAATGGCCAGGCGTGTCTCCGCTTGCTTGCCAGGCCGACGGCCGACGTCGAGGAGGCCAGAGAGGCCGTCGTGGAAATGATCAATGACGGCAGGCGCGCCAGCGAAGTGCTCAAGCGTGTCCGGACGCTGGGAAAAAATGCATCACCTGAACGAAAGCCGCTCGACATCAACAACGTCATCGGCGAAGTGCTGGCGCTGACGGGGCAAGAGCTGCGTACATATGGAGTTTCAGTACAGCCTGAGCTCAACGACAACCTTCCACTGGTTCAGGCGGACCGGGTTCAGGTGCAGCAAGTGGTGCTGAACCTGGTGATGAATGCCATCGAGGCGATGCGTGAAACTGACAACCGCCGGCGGACGTTGAGCGTCAAGTCCAGATGCGGGGAATTCCAAGACGTTATCGTGACTGTCGCTGACAATGGCTCAGGTCTGGATGCGACCAATATCGAACACATTTTTGATGCTTTCTTCACGACAAAGGCTGAAGGTATGGGAATGGGACTATCGATTTGCAACTCGATTGTGCGTGCTCATGGTGGGCGACTATCGGCGGCTGCCGGAGCCCCCCAGGGCGCCGTTTTTTGCTTTAACCTGCCTGCAGTCAGGGAGGCCGGCTTGTGAGCGTAGAACGATCCGTCGTCATGATCGTCGACGATGACAAGTCAATGCGCAGGGCTGCTCGTCGTCTCATAAACTCGTTCGGGCTGGCCGTTGAGACTTTTGCTTCGGCCGATGATTTCCTGACCTCCGGACGAATCGAAGCGACTGCGTGCCTCGTCTTGGACGTGCACATGCCTGGACTGAGCGGCCTGGAGCTGCAGAGCCATCTGATTGCCTCGGAGTATCACATTCCGATCATCTTTATTACCGCCTTCGCGGACGAAACCGCACAGACCCAAGCGTTAGCGGCGGGCGCGTGCCGCTACCTGGTCAAACCCTTCGAGGAGGATGATCTGCTGGACGGGATCCGCCAAGCATTGCAGCGGCAGAATCTTACGCTCCGCGGGGAGCCGCCGTCTTGACCCCAGCACGGCTCGTTTGAGACGGCAGTCAAGCGAAACACGAGACGTTTGGTTGGGCTTTGAAATCCCCGCCGGCAAGCACTTCACGGTCGACGATCTTGACCCTTCGTGGTCCTATCAAAATGATAAATCCACGCTCTTTGAGGCTAGTCAGGGCACGGCTTACAGTTTCGACTGAAAGCACAAGGAGATC
>JAQGHW010000515.1 GCA_028291505.1 Rhodopila sp.
GTCGAAGCTCGCCGGATCGATCTTCAGCAGCTTCAAATTGTTGGTGAGCACATCCGGGGTGAAGCCGAAATCCAGCAGATAGCGGCGTGTGTCGCTGCCCTTGGTAGAGACCAAATGCAGCGACAAGCCCCACTGGCTTTCCAGCGTCTTGCCATTGAATGCGGCGGGTGCGCGAACCCGTTCGACCCCAACGCCCGGCACCTGATCGCCTGAGATGAAGATGTCGTGGTTGGTGTCCACGACCGCCTGGATGGTCAGCTTGTCCACCACGGGTGGCGTGATCCGCACCGGCATCGCTGCCTTGCTGCGATCGGCTACCCCGTAGCACGCAAGAAACGAACCAGTGGCGGCGGCTGACTGCATCAATCTTCGGCGCCCGATCGACGGCTGCATAATGGTTACCCCTCAGGTCTCGTTTTGTTTCTATAGAGTCTTCGTCATGAAAACCCGAGCGGTTCCGGGCGGTTCGCAGGCGATGCGGCCGAACTCGGTCCAGCCGTTGCGTTCGTAGAACCCCGGCGCCTGGTAGGTGATGGTGAGCAGGAAGGCGGACTTGCAGCCTCGGCGGGCACCCTCCTCTTCCATCATCTGCAGCAGGCGGCTGCCGATGTCGTGCCCGCGCATCGTTTCCGGCAGATAGACGAGGTCGATGAACAGCAGGCCATAAGATGTGCGGCCGATCATGCCGCCCAGGGTCTCACCGGTGTCAGGGTCGCGCAGCAGTGCCGCGAGTGGGCGCCAATCACGATATCCCGTTTTCAGTGCGTTATAATCGGCAAGGCCCCCTTGGATCACATTTTCATCGGTATCGGTGGGCTGGTCGGTCAGGGTCAGTATTGGTTCGCTCACGGTACGGGAATCCAATCTTCTGGCCGGGCCGCATCTGAAAATCCAGCACCATCGGACCGAATCACGTCAAACCCTCCGCCGCGTCCGTTTCCCGTGCCGACGGTTCCCGCGATGTGGGATCGCCCCAGCCGCCGCCGCCGCCGGACAGGACGTGAATGACGCTGCCCGACGGCACCGGCACATTGATCTCCTTGCTTTTCAGCTTCCTTGGGGCCGCGCCAGGCGCCAGCAGCGTGTAGTCGTGCGGCGCGCCGTCGTGGCCCCCACCGATGCCACGAGCGCCATGCACCACGCCTTCACCCGCCGTGTTCGCGTTCGTCACGCCCGCCGCTTCCACACGCAGCCGCATATCGCCGCCGTAGCCGCCGCGATAGCGTCCATCGCCGGCCGACCCGAACCGGTACTCGTGCGTCTCGAACACCAGCGGGAACCGGGTTTCCGCTACCTCGATGCTGCCGAATTTTATCCCCCCGGCGGAGTGCCACTCGCCGATCGTCGAATACCCGTCACCCGCCGCCGATCCGCCACCCCCGGGCCTGGCCTGAAACATGTGCCAGATAAAGCGGCGGCCAGTCCGTGGATCAGTGCCGTTCAGCGCGATCCGCAGCCGCCGTCCCCACCCGCCCATCGCTCGGTCCGGGCAGGCCTGGGCCAACGCCACGATGATCGCCTCGATGATCTCGTTGGAGCAGTGGCTGGTGCACATCGTTACTGGCGCGCCCTCACGGGCCCAGACGATGGTGCCTTCCTGCAGCTTCACCGTCAGGGGACGGAAGGCACCCTCATTCTTGGCGATGTCCGGATCGAGCAGAAAGGCAAACGCCATCGCCACCGCCGACTGGGTATTGGCATGGGAGGAGTTGATGAACCCCGTCACCTGCGGATCGGACTCGGTCAGGTCGACGGTGACGTCGCCACCTCGCTTGGTCACACGGGCACGAATGACGATGTTGGTCCGGTCGAAGCCGTCATCGTCCAGCACCGCATCGCCGAGATACTCCCCATCGGCCCAGCTTGACACGACTTCGCGCGCGTATCGTTCGGCGGCGTCCAGCATCGCTTCGACCGACACCGACAATGTTTCGCGGCCAAATTCCTGGATGACCGAAGCCAGTCGTTGCTCGCCCAGTCGAGCCGAACCGATCTGCGCCGCCAGGTCGCCGCGGAAGTCGCGGGGATGGCGGACGTTGAGCGCCAGCATCTCCAGCAGGTCTTCCCGCAGCACGCCGTTTTCGGTCAGGCGCATGGGCGGCAGGCGCAGGCCCTCGTGCCAGATTTCTGTCGCGGCGGGATTGTAGGCGCCATGCGTCGCGCCGCCGATATCGGAGTGGTGCGCGCGGACCACCGACCAGAACATCAGGACGGGTCCGGCGAACACCGGCACAAACACGGTCAGGTCGGGCAAATGCGACCCGCCTCGATACGGATCGTTCAGCAGATACACATCGCCCGGCGACGGATCAGGGAACCGCTCGGACAGCGCCTTGGCCGCCCAGGGCATCGCGCCCACATGCACCGGGATATGGTCCGCCTGCGCCACCAGCCGGCAGCTTGCGTCGATCAGCGCGATGGAAAAATCCCGCGAGGAGTTCAGGATCTGGGAATAGGCGGTGCGCAGCATCGCCTCGCCCATTTCCTCGGCGATGGCGTTCAGCCGGTTCTGCAGCACGGCAATGGTGATCGGATCGGTCATGCCGCGATGGTGACGCATTCGGCGGCATTGGGAAATGGGTGGAAGACCCAGTGGGGTTGGCGTCTGCGTCATGACCGCGTCGCTTCCTTCCGGGACGCGGTCGGTCAGCGTCAGCTCCATGAGCACCATTGCTCATTACGAAGCAGTGCGATGCAGGGCGACACCGGCGACGACGAGCGCGATGCCCAGCAACTCCGCCGGCGTAGGCACCTGGTGCAGCACCAGGAATCCGATCGCGGTCGCGCTGGCGGGCAGCAAGGACAGCAGCAGGGCGAAGCTGGCACGCGGCAGACGGCGCATCGCGAGCTGGTCGCATACGTAGGGGATCACCGATGACGACACGCCCACGCCGATCGCCGCGGCCAACAGCATCGGGTTGGAGAGGGCGGGCAGGGCGGACCGCACCCCGAACGGCAGCGCGGCGACCGACGCGACCAGCATCGCGCACGCCAATCGGTCCACCCCGGACGCCCCCGCGCCGCCCGCCGAAATGCGGTGACCCAGCATGATGTAGGCCACGAACAGCACGCAGTTGGCGAAGGCGAACAGGTAACCCAGCGGCTCACCCGCGATCCGCACGTCGGTCAGCACATGTACGCCCGCCACGGCAAGCAGAAGCGCGATCAGGTTGCGGCGCGTCCGCACGCCCCAGGCAGCGACTGCGATGGGGCCGAGGAATTCGATGGCACCCACGGTCGCGAGTGGCAGCCGGGCAATGGCTTCGTAGAACAGAATATTCATCGCCGCGAGCACCACGCCAAGCGCGACGATGGTCGCTTGGTCCTGGCGCGGCTGGGTGGTGAAGAGACGCCAGGGCTGGCGCCATATCGCAAACACCAGCCCGGCGCTGGCGATCCGCAACCAGGCTACACCGGGCGGCGCGAGCTGGGCGAACAAAAGCACAGCGAAAGACGGACCGAGATAGTGGAATACGGCGCTGACGAGGAAGTAGGCGTGCGGTGGCACGCGATCCGCGAGCGCCGCGGAGGCGGCAGGGATCGCGACGGGTGCATCAGAGGACATACCTTAAAGATAAATCGGCAACCATAGGTGGTGAATGCCAATCTGAAAGTGCTACGCTGAAACTGCTTTCAGACCTAGAAGGGAATCAACCCTTGCGCCTTCAGGCATCGGAACTGCTCCGGGACCACCGGAATGTACAGCTACTGCGGTTGTTACGCGACGACCCGCGCCTGGGCACCTCTGAGTTAGCTCGGCGCGTGGGTATGTCCGCGCCCGCCGTGCGCGAACGCGTGCTGCGGCTGGAGGAGGCCGGCGTCATCACTGGCTACAGACTGGATCTCGACCCGGCAGCCCTGGGTTACCCGGTCTGTGCCTATGTGCGGATCCGCCCCGCGCCCGGCCAGTTGCCGAAGATAGCCGAACTGGCGCGCCGCCTGCCGCAGGTCGTCGAATGCCACCGGGTCACAGGCGAGGACTGCTACGTCTTGAAGGTGTATTTGCCGGGACTGGACCAACTCGACGCGGTCCTGGATCAGTTTCTGGCCTACGGTCAGACCACAACCAGTATCGTGCAGTCGACCCCGCTGCCGGCACGCGGCTTGCCGCTCCCGACATGTGTTTCCGGTAGCTGACCTCGCCCGCCCCCGTGTCAGCCGCGCGCGAGACGTGTGGATCGGTAAAGTCGGGCCAGGGGCATCGTGAAATCGATGCTGGCAAGGATCAAATCACCCTCCTCAATCACCGTCGACGCGGCGGGCCAGCTTCCATCGCTTCCGCGGCTCAGCAATTCCGCCCGAACGGACGTGCTGCTAAGAAGTAGAATTTCCTGCAGGGTCGGGATCGTCGTGAACGCCCAAACGTTCCGCCAGGTATCCGCGCGGTTGGAGGGAGAAAGAATCTCGACAATCAGGACCGGGTTGCTGACGTCGTATTCTTCGGTTTCATACCGGGTGCAGGTTACCGTCAGGTCGGGAATGCGGAAGTTCTCGTTAGCGCGAATCCGCGGCACGATACCGGGTGCCGCGACCACCGTGCAGGGGCTCCCAGCATCCGCGAGATGGTTGCCGATCAGACGACCCAGTTCGAGCTGCAGCGTGCCATGGGTCCGGCTGGTTGGCGCCATCGCGATGGGCTCGCCGTCGACAAGCTGCCAACGGGTCTCACCCGGCGCGTCCCACGCAAGGAACTCAGCCACGGTCATTCGGTCGGGCGGCTTCAGCGCTGAACTCATGCGGGAACCATAGACCGGGTTGGGCCGCGTGGCCAAACAAGTTCAGCGGCAGCGCGATCGGAGGCGTGCGGATTCGACCCGATTGGGCGCCTGGCCGCACATCCGCCAAGCGGGGCCCGTTCTCGAATTCGTGATCGCCAGCCCAGCCGAAACGTGCCCATCATCCAGGCACGCGATGGCCGCGACTATGTTCGTCAGGCGATCGGACAAACAACGCGTGACGGGCCCGCGACCTCGCGAATGAAGAATTCGGAGGATCCGTAACGATGATCAGAACACCGCCAGGCTGGGGCGCCGATGTGCTCACCCAGGCCTATCACTCGATAACGACCGCAAGCCCGGATTCCACGGCGCGAACGTCCACGCCATCCGCCGTGCGCCGGATCCATCTGTCCGACCTGCGTTGGGCGCTGGCCCGCGGCATGGAGGACTTCGGCGCCTCGCGCACCGACGTCATCTTCCTCTGTCTGATCTACCCGCTGCTTGGCTTGCTGCTGGCCCGCGTGGCATCCGGCTACGAGATGCTGCCGCTGCTGTTCCCGCTGGCGTCAGGCTTTGCGCTTGTCGGACCGCTCGCCGCGGTCGGCCTGAACGAAATGAGCCGCCGGCGAGAGCAAGGGTTGAGTGCCGGCTGGGCCGATGCCTTCCGCGTGTTCCACGCGCCCGCGATCCGCGGCATCATGCTGCTTGGCGTCGTGCTGATACTGATGTTCGTATTCTGGCTGGTTCTGGCGAACGCGGTCTATAACCTGACCCTGGGGCCCCAGCCGCCGGCGTCCCTGGGCAGCTTCGCCCATGACGTGATCTTCACCCATGCCGGCCGAACCATGGCGTTCGTCGGTATCGCCTCCGGGTTCGTGTTCGCCGCCGTGGCGCTGACCATCAGTGTGGTGTCGTTCCCCATGCTGCTCGACCAGAACGTTTCGCTCGAAGCAGCAATCCGCACGTCGGCGAACGTCGTCGCGCGCAACCCGATCACAATGGCGGCGTGGGGCTTGATCGTCGCCGCCACCCTGGTCATCGGGTCGATCCCACTGCTGCTCGGCCTCATCTTCGTCATGCCGGTACTCGGCCACGCGACCTGGCATCTCTACAGGCGTGCCGTGGCACGTTAGAGCATGATCACGCGCAGCGGCCAGCGTTTCGTTGGCGTCAGCCAAGCTGACGGAACGCGAGGGGAACGTTCAAAGCCTGTGAATCATGCGATCAAACGAGAAGGCGACCGCCGGAGGTTGCCCTGCCAACACAAAAACCCAGAGCGCGATGGCTTCAACCTGAAGCTGTCGCGCATCAGGCCGGGGCCGGATCGCGGTCAGCTTGTCAAGGTAACCGGCAGCGCGCCGGCCGATGGATGAGACGTGATCGCGATGTAGTTCGTTGCCAGGCCAGTCGTCGGTGCGGCATAGAGTTCGCCCCGTCCAGTGAACTTCAGGTTCGCAAGTTCGGTGCCCCGGGCGTCGAACAGGTTCAGCATGCCCGTCGTCTGATTGAACGTCTCCCGCGCCGCACCGAGCGCGTTGTAAACGTCGACCGACGAAATCGGCCCAATCCGCGATGAGCCGTGCGCCGAGTCGGTGATCGTCCCGAGGAAATTCATCCCGTTGGTCAGACTCAGCATGCCGCCATCCAACACAACGGTTTCGCCCGCGCC
>JAQGHW010000600.1 GCA_028291505.1 Rhodopila sp.
TCGATGCGGCGGCCAAGGCCCAACCGATGGTTTTCCGGGCGGCGAGCGGCCCGGCCCTGGCGGGCTCGATCGTTCGTCTGGGTACCGTTGCGATCGACGGCAGGGACAAGCTGGTGGCCGACCTGACCAGGGCCAGTCAGACCCTGGATCCGTTGCTCAGGGAATCCTGGGACGCGCTGGACCAGCCGAAAAGCGCACGCCGGCCGGCACTCGCCGCGGAACTGAGCGCGGCGGAACTGGCGACGATGGACCTGCTGGAAGAGGCCTCGGCTCGTCTCAACGCTACCATCAAGCTGCACGACCCGTTCGTCGATCTGATGCTGACGATCAAACGGCTGGTCTGGCAAATCCGAGCGGCTGGCGGGGATTCGTCGATCCTGATTTCGAACTCGGTTGCGTCGGGCAACCCACTGCCGGCGACGGCGCCGCAGACATACGCAAACCTCCTGGGACGGATGGCGGCGGATCGAGCAACCATCGTCGATGCGGCAGTCGACGCTCATCTGCCGCCTCGGCTGACGCAGGCCATCGACGACGTCGGGAACAGCTTCTTCGCGGCCGATTTCGTTGACCTTCGCGCGCGGCAGTTGGCGCTGGTGATGGCAGGGAAGCCTCTCGAGGTGCCGCTCAATCAATGGACGAAAGTGGCCGTCGACCACCTGGCGTCCCTCATCGCACTGGCGGAAACCGCGCTCGACCTCGCCGCGGAGCACGCCAACGACCAGCGCATCACCGCTGAACGGCAGCTTGCGGTGTTCCTCGCCGGTTTGGGGTTTGCCCTGGCATTCACCTTCGCTGGAACCTTCACCGTGACACGCCGGGTCATCCGGCCGCTGCTCGCGACTCGGGATGCGATGCTGAAGGTTGCCGGCGGCGACCTTCAGGTTGCGGTCCCGTTCACCGAACGCACCGACGAGATCGGCGCGCTGGCCGGGGCGCTGATGCAGTTCAAGCAGAATGCTGTGGAGAAGGCCGGGATCGAGGAAGAGCAGCGTGGCCAGCGCGCCAAGGAAGTGGTGCGGCAAAACGCGATAGACGGATACATCGCGACCTTCGAGGGCCGGATGCAGCACGCGCAGGAGGGCCTGTCAGGCGCCTCCGAGCAGATGCGGGCGACCTCCGGCGACCTGCTGGCGACCGCTGAGCAGAGCAATCAACAGGTCGAGGTGATGGCGTCGGCGTCGAACGACGCGGCGATGAGCGGGCAAACCGTGGCGGCGGCATCCGAACAGCTGAGTGCGTCGATCAGCGAGATCGGGCGGCAGGTGCGCCATGCAGCGGCGATCTCGACCCGAGCGGTTGATGAGGCCAACCAGACCGACGTGACCGTGGTGGGATTGACCGAGGCGGCGCAACGGATCGGCGCCGTGGTGCAGATGATCAACGCCATCGCCGGTCAGACCAACCTGCTCGCCTTGAATGCGACCATCGAGGCGGCGCGGGCCGGCGATGCGGGCAAGGGTTTTGCCGTGGTCGCTTCGGAAGTGAAGTCGCTGGCGGCGCAGACCGCCCGGGCGACCGAGGAAATCTCCACCCAGATCGCGGCGTTGCAGCGGGTCAGCCACGATACCGCGATCGCGATCGGCCGCATTGGCGGCACGATTGGTGAGGTCAGTTCGATCGCCGCCGCGATTGCCGCGGCCGTGGTGCAACAAGGGGCCTCGACGCAGGAGATATCGCACAGCACCCAGCAGGCCGCCCAGCGCACGAAGGATGTTTCGGACAGCCTGACCGGGGTGACCGACGGGGTTGTCGCGACCCGCGGCCTGGCTCATCGCGTGAAGTCGGCGGCGGAAGGGATGAACGAACAAGCCGAGGCGCTGCGATCCCAGATCGGCGCGTTCCTGGCGCAGATCCGGGCTGCCTGACGGCGCTTCGATCGCAGGAAGTGGGCGGCCCGCACCCGGGGCCGAACGCCTTACCGTGTTCGCGTGTCGCGTTCGATCCTGCTCAGCAGTTGCCGCAACTCCGTCAAAGTCGCCCTGAGCGCCTCCGCACTGGCCCGCATCCGGACTGCGGACGCCTTCGCACGGCGAATATTTTCCCTCGCTTCGGCGACCACCTGCTTCGATTCGGCTAGCAGTCGATCCAACGAAAAGGGATTTGCCAAATCCGGGTAGTTAGGCTCTTCGAGCTTGTCGTCAGCTTCGGATTGGCCGGAGAGAAGCAGCAGGGGCGTATTTTCATTGGCTGCTATTGCCGCCAATTCCATGCCCAGCGCCCGGCCTGACAGCTTTTTTCGTTTTGTTACCGCATCGGGCCCGAGCGAGGGGTTTTGTACGGGTCGTGTGGTGACCCCTGTACGGGTGTATGGCCCTTGAAAGGTTCGATCGATCATGGCTCGCCTGACTCCGGCGGAGGCCGCGACCGGCGGTACGACCAGTTCCATCCGCCATTGCGTCTCCGTCCGTCCATTGGCTGCCTTGATTGGTCTCAGGGAATGACATCGTGGTCATCGTTTGATGATGTTTTGGTATCGACCAGAGTGGCGAATTCGGCTTCCGGCATGGGCCGACCGCTTTGGACGTATGGACACCCGAGCTCCCGCAGCAGCGAAACTTCGTCCTCGGTTTCGGCGCCTTCCGCGACTATTGATATCTGGATCTCACTGCGAAGTCGGATCATTGCGTCGATGATGCCGCGCCTGGATCGGGGTGAAGACTTCCCTATAGCGTTCCAGCGGTCCCAGCTTTGCGCGCTGCAACCCCGCTGCCGAGTATACGCAAAGCACGACATAGGTGACGATGGTGCTGACGGCGAAGACGATTGCCATGAACACAATAACGGCAACCCCGAAGCGGCTGGCCGCGAAGAAGGCGGGAATGCCTTCGACCATGGGCGACGAGCCAGGGATCAGCAGCAGAGCCTTCCGGGCCGCGGTCTTGTGCTCGTGGGCGTGGAGCGGCGGGGTGGTCTCGGTCGTAGGGGTGACCTTATGCGCGGTACCGGCCTCATGATCGTGCCAGTGCAACCAACATTGTGATTTAGAGCATTTTCAGCCTGACTGTACAGTTGAAAATGCTCTAACTTTTTGTTTGATCGCATGATTTACCCGCTTTGAACGTTCCCCTCGCGTTTCGTCAGCTTGGCTGAGGCCAACGAAACGCTGGCCGCTCAGCGTGATCATGCTCAAGGAGAGCGAGATGACGGAAAACAACGGCGGCCGGATGGCGCTGCTCTGGCGCGGGGATCGTGAGGCGCGGCGTGGCGCGACACCCCGGAACAACCGCTACCATCGTGTCTTCGAGGAACTGGCCGCGCTGGGCATTCAGGCGGAGCCAGGGGTGTATGACGAGGACTTCGCTGACGAAGTGCGCGAGCAACTTCTGCAGGTCGATGGCGTGCTGGTCTGGGTTGATCCGTTGCACGACGGCAAGACCCGCGTGATGCTCGATGCGCTGTTGCGCGATGTCGCGGCACGTGGCCCGTGGGTCAGCGCGCATCCCGACGTGATCCTGCAGATGGGGGTGAAGGAGGTCTTGCACCGGACGAAACATCTCGGATGGGGAATCGATACCCATCTGTACCGCACCGCGCGTGCTTTTCGCGACGAATTCCCGTCCCGGCTTCAATCGGCTGGTCCGCGTGTCCTCAAGCAAAACCGGGGCAACGGCGGTCAGGGGGTGTGGAAGGTGGAGCAGATCGCCACGCGCGCCGGCGAAGCAGCGGCGGTTCGCGTGCTGCACGCGCGTCGGGGCAGCGTGCCCGAGGACATGGCGCTCGGGGATTTCATGACGCGGTGCGAGGCGTATTTCACCCCGGATGGCTGCGTCGTCGATCAGCCGTTTCAGCCACGGCTGCCCGACGGCATGATCCGTTGCTACATGGGAGCGAACAAGGTTGTCGGCTTCGGGCACCAGTTCATCAAGGCGTTGATACCGCCTCCACCCGAAGGCCCGGACTCCGAATCGGCGCAGCCTGGACCGCGCATCATGCACCCTGCCTCGGCAGAGCCGTTTCGGGCACTGAGGGCGAAGATGGAATCCGAGTGGACGCCTCAGATGATGGATGTCCTCGGGATCGGCGCCGCCTCGCTGCCGATCATCTGGGATGCGGACTTCCTTTATGGGCCGCGCACCGCATCGGGCGAGGACACTTATGTGCTGTGCGAGATCAACGTGAGTTCAGTGTTCGCCATTCCGGAAGAGGCACCGGCGGCTATCGCACGGCTCGCGCTGGGGCGGTTGCGGAGCGCTGGAAGAGCATGACGGCTACCCGACGGGGTGCACCTGCCGCCGCTTGGAGAATTGCGCGTCAAGGATCAGCACCGCCACACCGCAAACGATCGCGGCATCAGCAACATTGAAAACGTACCACGAATAATCCCCCCACGGCGTATCGACATGTGCATGGATGAAATCGACCACCGCGCCGAAGCGCACGCGATCGATGACGTTGCCGATCGCCCCGCCGGCGATTGCTCCGATCGCCACCGCCACCACCCTGCTCTCCGCCCGGCGCAGCCAGAACCCCAGCGCGACGACCACGGCCAGGGCAAGCACCGCCAACAGAACATGGCCCCAGCTGCCGAGGCCGTTCAACAGACCGAAGGTAACGCCGCGGTTCCACACCATGGTCAGGTTCAGCACTGGCAGCAGGACCACCTGGCGCAGTTCCGGCAGGTCCAGCCCGTTCAGAATCCACCATTTGCTGAGTTGGTCGACCACCAGCACCACCAGTCCGGCCAGCAGCCCGAGCGGCATGAAGTTCGTTCGGGTCATGCGGCCGGCTTGCACACCCGTCCCGACTCCACCGCGTCCGTGCAGCGCAGACACCGCGAGGGGTGGGTAGCGTTCGACCCCACCACCGGCAGCACCCTCCAGCAGCGGGCGCATTTGGCGCCGGAGGCGGGCGTGACCTTCACTGGGGATCCGTCCGTGTCCGGTACGAGCGTTACGGAGGAGACGATCGCGATCTCGGACCATGCGGCGGCATCCAATAAGGTTTCGTGGTCTGCGTTCAAGGGCAGTTCCACGGCAGCCTGAAGCGAGGAACCGATGACGTTGGTCTTTCGGCATTCCTCGATCGGCACGGTGATGCGGCGGCGGATACTTCGAATGGTCTCCCATTTTGCCGCCAGCGTGTCGTCGTGCCAGTTAGCGGGCGGAGTCTGGAACAGCTCCAGATGCACGCTGGTATCGTCACCGCTGGAAGACGGGGCGAAGCGGGCGCACCAGGCTTCCTCGGCGGTGAAGCACAGCACCGGGGCGAGCCAGGTGCACAGATACCGGTGCAGATGGTCCAGCACAGTTCGCGCGGCGCGGCGGCGCGGACTGTCAGGGCGGTCGCAGTACAGCGCGTCCTTGCGGATGTCGAAATAGAACGCCGACAGGTCCACCGCGCAGAAATTGTGCAGTTCGGGATAGACGCCCGTCCAGTCATACGACTGCACAGCCGCCCGGAACCTGGCATCGAGCTCCGTCAGCCGGTGCAGCACCCAGCGCTCCAGTTCCGGCATCTGTTCGACCGGCATGCGCTCTGCCTCGGAGAAACCGTCGAGGCTACCGAGCACCCAGCGCAGCGTGTTGCGCAGGCGGCGGTAGAGTTCGGCCTGCTGCTTGAGGATTTCCGGGCCGATGCGCAGGTCCTCGGTGGTGTCCGAGGACATTACCCACAGGCGCAAGATGTCGACGCCGAACTTGTCGGCGACCTCATCCGGGGCGGTGGTGTTGCCCAGGGACTTGGACATCTTCCGGCCCTTCTCGTCGTTGACGAAGCCGTGGGTCAGGACGGCTTTGAAGGGGGCGACACCGCGGGTGCCGACAGCCTCCAGCAACGACGAATGGAACCAGCCGCGATGCTGGTCGGAGCCTTCGAGATATAGATCCGCCGGCCAGGGGAGGCCGCGCTTTTCCAGTACGAACGCGTGTGTGGAGCCGGATTCGAACCAGACATCGACGATGTCCATCACCTGCTCGAAGTCATCCGGGTTGTAGTCGTTGCCCAGAAAGCGGGATGGCGGGGAGGAATACCAGGCGTCGGCGCCCTCGGTTTCAAACGCCTGGGTGATGCGGCCGACGACGGCGGGGTCACGCAATGGCTCGCCGGTCTGTTTTTCGACGAACACGGTGATCGGCACGCCCCAGGCGCGCTGGCGGCTGATGCACCAGTCCGGGCGGGCGGCGATCATCGAGCCGATACGGTTGCGTCCCTGATCCGGCACGAACTGGGTCGCGGCGATGGCGTCGAGGGCCTTCTCGCGGATGCGGTGCGGCCCATCCATCGGGATGAACCACTGCGGCGTGGCCCGGAAGATCAGCGGCGCCTTGGATCGCCAGGAATGCGGGTAGGAGTGGGTGATCTTGCCCCGAGCCAGCAAGGTGCCGGCGGCGATCAACGCGGTGCTGACCGGATCGGCCGCCTTGTAGACATGCGCACCGGCGAACAGCGGCACCCAGGCGTTGAACGTCCCGTCGTCTCCAACCGTCTCCGGCACGTCCAGCCCGTTCGCCCGGCCGAGGATGAAATCGTCCTCGCCGTGACCGGGGGCGATATGGACGAAGCCGGTGCCTGCCTCGGTGGTGACGAAGTCGGCCAGCAGCAGGGGGGTGTCCTGGTCATAACCGCCATCAGCCCCTTCGGCGCCGCGCAGTGGATGGGCCATGATGGTGCCGGCGAGATCGGCCCCTTTGACCACATGCAGGACGGTGTGGGCGGTGATGCCAGTGTCCTTGAGGACGGCCGGAAGCAGCGCCTCGGCGATGACGATCTTCTCGCCGGGACGGGCGAGCGATCCATCGGCCACCGCGTCGACCCTGATGACGGCATAATCGAATTCCGGACCGGCGGCGACGGCGCGGTTGCCGGGTATCGTCCAAGCGGTGGTGGTCCAGATCACCACCGAGGCACCTTCGAGTTCACTCATCCACCAGGGATCGGGCATTGGACCCGGGACGATATCCTGCACTGGCTGAGGCGGCGCCTTAACGATTGGGAAGCGGACCCAGATCGTCGCGGAGGTGTGGTCGTGATACTCGATTTCGGCTTCGGCGAGGGCGGTCTTCTCCACCGGCGACCACATCACCGGGCGCAGGCCGCGGTACAGCGCGCCGTTCAGCAGGAATTTGCAGATTTCCCCGGCGATGGCGGCCTCGGACGGACGGTCCATGGTGGCGTAGCGGTCGCGCCAGGCGCCCTCCACGCCCAGGCGGCGGAATTCGGTCGCCTGGACGCCCATCCAGTGGTTGGCATAGGCGCGGCACTCGGCGCGGAAATCCAGGATCGGGACGGCGTCCTTGTCCTGCTTCTTGGCGCGGTATTCCTCCTCGATCTTCCACTCGATCGGCAGGCCGTGGCAGTCCCAGCCGGGGATGTAGTTGGCGTCAAAGCCCGCCATCTGCCGGGTGCGGTTGACGACATCCTTCAGGATCTTGTTGAGCGCCGTGCCGATGTGCAGGTGCCCGTTGGCGTACGGCGGGCCGTCATGCAGGATGAACAGCGGCCGCCCGGCGGAGGACGCGCGGATCTTGCCCCACAGGTCCATTGCCTCCCATTTGGCGAGGATCTGCGGCTCCTTCCTGGGAAGGTCGCCGCGCATCGGGAAGCTGGTCTGCGGCAGGAACACCGTGTCGCGGTAGTCGCGCGCGGGGTCGTCGCGAGCACCGCTCGGGGTATCTGTAACAGCGTCGTTCATGGCGGTTCCGTCAGGCAAAGTGCGAACGTCCGGAGTTCATCCGGGGATGTAGGGCGCCAGCCTATACACCGATAGGTCCCGCGCGACCATGCCGAACGCGGAAAGGTGAGAATATCGCCAGTCGGTCAGGCCGCGGCGGTCTTGGCGCGCCGGCTGTCCCGTGCATCGTCGACGGGTTCCGCGGATTGCGGGTGGTGTTTCCGCAGATGGCGGGGGCTATCCGGGATAGGTCCCGCGCGACCATGCCGAACGCGGAAAGGTGAGAATATCGCCAGACGGTCAGGCCGCGGCGGTCTTCGCACGCCGGCTGTCCCGTGCATCGTCGACGGGTTCCGCGGATTGCGGGTGGCGCTTCCGCAGATGGGGGGGGCTATCCGGTAAAATGCACGATCTGGCGGGTTCCCAGGTCGAAGGTGACCTGATCGTCCGGGGTCTTCGCCATGTCGGCGTCACTGGAGGGATGATACTTGATCCGAAGCTGCGAGGCGGTCACCACGATGCGCAGGTAGCCGGTGTCGGTGTCGTCGCAGTTCTCGAGCACCACCGCATCGGTATCGGTCGCGATCTTCAGCGGCGTGCGCAGCGGCGGATCGTCGCGCCTGGTCAGCTTCTGCGGGCGGCTGCGACCGCCGCCGCCGGCGATGACGTAGGGGATCTGCATGGCCGCCCGAGCCCGGGTGTAGCGCTGGTAGTTGTGCGCATGGCCCGACAGCACGGCATGCGGCCAGACGCCGACCTCATCGCAGATCGCATCGATCTCCTTCCGCATATCGGTGCTGGAGCCATGCCCCCGCTCCCCGGCGATCGTGTAGGCGGGGTGGTGATGGGCGATGATCATGGCACCCTGAAACGCGTCCGATTTCACCCGCGTCAGGGCGGTGCGAAGATAGGTCAGTTGGACGTCGGTCACCTCGGGGAACTGACCGCCGTGGGCGGAGATCACGCCGGGTTCCTCGATCGCGTTGCTGTA
>JAQGHW010000637.1 GCA_028291505.1 Rhodopila sp.
GAACCAAACGCAGTAATAACGTTCGTGGTCAGGCTGGTGAGCTGGCACGTTCAAAATGCCAGCCGATCTCACTCAGGCGTGCGCGTGAGGCGACAAGATCAGGCAGCGTGTTCTTGCTGATCGCCTCGATTACCACGCCGTGCGTGTAGCCGATATCCGACAAAGCACTGTGGATCGCATTGAAATCGAGGGCGCCGGTGCCGATGGGGTCATGCCGCCACTGGCCCTTCGGTGCGTCTGACAAATGAACCAACTGGGTGCGTTCGGCTAGTGTGCGGATGCCCTCGGCAGGGTCCTCCCCGATGGCGGCGGCATTGGTTACGTCATATAGCACATCGACAATTCCGTAGTCTTCTTCGACCAGGAACGCTTTTGTCGAGCTTGCGTCGGCCAGCAGCATACCGGGGATATTCTCCAGCAGCAGGCGAACACCGCGGGGCCGCGCGGCCTTGGCCAGACGCTCCAACGCGCCGCGGTAAATCCCCGCCAGCCGGTCATCCGGTGGCGGCAGCAGCCCGTGTTTGCGGCCCGAATTGATCGTCAGCCAGCGCGCACCGAGTTCAGACGCCAGATCGAGAACCTTGAGGTAGGCCGAAACCGAGAAATCGACGACAGCCTGGTTCACGCTCGCGAGGTTGGTCTCGCTGCTGGGCAGGTCCACCGCAATGACCGTGCCGCCTACTCGGTCCACCGCCCGTCTGACCGCGAGCGGCAATGTGCGGTCCGACGTCCAGGGATCCAGGTGTGGTGAACCGGCCAGATACTGGAAATCCCGGAAGTCCTGGGCCGCGAGGTCTTCGGTCGCCTGAAGCGCGTCCCGGTCCCAAAGGAAGCCGAATGTGTGGACACCTGGAAATTTCATCTGTTGCCTCGCCAGCTTCTGTTCCGGACCCGAGTTCTGCACGATATCGCGTGCGGCGTCTTCATTGTGGAGCGAAATGCCGGGCGGAGCGAAATGCCGGTCAGGGCACACGGAGGATGCCGCCTGTGCTGTCGTCCCAGCGCCACTGCCCGTCAGCCACGACGCCTCCGACCCAACGTTCGGGTGGGCCCAGCGACAGGTAGTCGACCTGTCCCGCCAGCACCTGTCGCCCGGTTTCGGTAATTGTTGCGAGGCGCGGAAACGGCTTCTCGCCCGCCTCGATCGTGAGTACGGCGGTGCGTGCGACCGCCATCTGCTCGACGACCCCGAGGAATCCGATGTCGCCGAGGAAGGGCAGCGGTTCGGCCTCCTGCACGCACGCGGCGAATATGCGTCCGATCCTGGTGGGCTCGCCGGCGAGAATGCGCAGCACGAGGCGTTCGGTCATGGACAACCCATCCCTGGCGCCCGGCAGTTCCTGCAGATGCCGGCGCAATGCCGGTGCGGCAAGTGGCAAAGCCGGCGTTCCGGTCGCCGCGATCGCCGCGAGATCGGACGGGTCTGCGTGACGCAGCGCGGCCCACACCAACCGTCCCAGCTCAAGCTGCGCCGGTGTGACCACTGTTCGGTGCGGCCAAAGCGACGCCAAGGCTGGCGGGCCCAACTGCCCCAGGCCGAGGAAGCGCTCGACCGATGGGTGCCGATCGATGCAGATCAGTTCCAGATGCGCGGGTAGGGGACCCTCCGCGAAATGGGCGAGGCACCGGGCAAGGAGAAGTTGGTCGTAACTGTCGTGCTCGAACCAAAGGACCACCCGCGGGTAGGTGTGCGCCTCGTTCAGCCGGCGCTCCGCCGCTTCCAGCCCCGCCAGCGACTGTGCCTCGGTGAAGCCCATGATCGAGCCACAGGACTGCGCCAGGTATCGGGCTCGCCGTTGCAGCAGGTCGGATGTATCCGGCACCGGCCCCTGGCAGATGGGGTCGGAATACTCCAGGAAGTCGCCCGCGAAACCGGCCTGCCGCAAACTCTCGCGGATGTCGGACCCGCAGCGGATGTGCAACGTGGGAAGATCGCCGTCGGGCGGGACCGGAAGACATCCGTGTTCAGTCGTGTTCATCCGTGGTTCCCCGATCTGACTGTGGGTTTCAGGAAGGGCCGTCTCGTCGACGAACGCGCGCTGCGTCGGCGTTTCGATGTCGATGTCTACGGGCGAGGTCTCGCGGTTGCGGATCGGACGCTTCAACAGGGTGGTCAAACCCGAGGCGGGTGCCAAGATACCTGGTGATGCCGCATCCTGAAACCTGGCTGAAAGTTCTGCCCGCCGGCCTGTTCTGTGAACCGGGCGGGTTTTTCATTGACCCGCTGCGGCCGGTAGACCGAGCGGTGATTACGCATGGGCACTCGGATCATGCTCGGGCGGGGCACCGGGCGGTGCTGGCAACGGCGGATACGCTGGCGGTGATGCGGGCCCGTCTCGGTGACTGGGGAGAGGCGCGACAGGCATTGGATTGGCACGAATCGGTTACGCTGGGTGAGGTGCGGGTGTGGCTGGCTCCGGCTGGCCATGTGCTGGGCAGTGCCCAGGTGGCGATGGAATATCGCGGATCTCGGGCGGTGGTCAGCGGCGATTACAAACGGGTCGCCGACCCTACCTGCGCGGGGTTCGAGCCCGTGCCTTGCGATGTCTTCGTTACGGAGGCGACGTTCGCGCTGCCGGTGTTCGTGCATCCGCCGCCGGGGCATGAGATCAAGCGGCTGCTCGACAGTGTCGCGTTGTTTCCGGATCGGACGCATGTCGTCGGGTGCTACGCGTTGGGCAAATGCCAGCGGCTGATCGCGCTGCTGCGACAGGCGGGATGGGATCGGCCGATCTGGCTGCATGGCGCGCTGGCCTCGATGTGCGATGTCTATCGGGCGCGTGGGGTCGAACTGGGGGATCTGCGGCCGGCGACGGTGGCGGCGAAAGCCGAACTGGTGGGCGCGATCGTGCTGGCTCCGCCCGGGGCGATCGCGGATCGGTGGGCGCGGCGGCTGGAGGATCCGGTGGTGGCGCTGGCGTCCGGCTGGATGCGGGTGCGGCAGCGGGCGAAGTCGCGGGGGGTGGAATTGCCGCTGGTGATCTCCGATCATGCCGACTGGAATGAGCTGAACGCGACGCTGGATGACGTCGGGGCACCGGAGGTGTGGGTGACCCACGGGCGTGAGGAAGCGCTGATCCATGCCGCGGCTGGGCGTGGGATTCGTGGCAGGGCGCTGCGGTTGCTGGGCTACGGGGACGAGGACGAGGCAGAAGCGACGGAGGGTGCGTGAGATGAGCGAACCGATGGTTTTCACATTCGATGACGACGGGACGATCCCGAATTCTCGACTGCCGCTGCTGGTTTATCGCGAGGCGGTGCCGGCCGATGCGGCGGGGATCGAGCGCTTGTTCGCCGCCAACCACTGGCCGCCGGCATGGCGCAACGGGGTGCATCCATTCCACCATTTCCACAGCACGGCGCATGAGGTTCTCGGTGTCGCGCGGGGTCAGGTGTCGGTGCTGTTCGGCGGCCCGGGGGGCAAGGTGCTGACGGTGCGGGCAGGCGACGTGGTGGTGGTGCCGGCCGGGGTGGCGCATTGCAACCAGGGCCAGTCGAGCGATCTGCTGATCGTGGGGGCATATCCGGACAATGGGCCGGAGCCGGATTTGCGGCGTGGCAAGCCGATCGAACACGATGCGGCAGGACGTGCCGTCGCGGCGGTACCGTTGCCGGCGGCCGATCCCGTGGCGGGGGTGGACGGAGCGCTGCCTAGATTGTGGGCTTGACGGGCAGTTTTCGCATGGGGCGTGGGCGGCGTTTTGATTGGAACCACGGATGAACACGGATAAGCGCTTCCCGGTCGCGTCCCGCAGCGGGCCAGGTTGATCCGACGACTTCCGAGGGAAGGCCCATCATCCAGGATCCGTGTTCATCCCTGGTAATATCCGTATTTGAAGCTTTCTTCGTTTCGTTCGGCGCATGATGCTTGAAACCCAAAAGCCGCGATCCTGGCTGTGATGAGAAGCCGGGCACGGCCGGACAGTGGCGCTGGCCCGAAAATTGCTGTCTGATCTCCGGCGTA
>JAQGHW010000642.1 GCA_028291505.1 Rhodopila sp.
ATGCCAAGCATGTTCGCGCCACTCGTGTTCGCGCCAGCGCTGCTCCTGCCACTGATGTTCTTGCCACTCGTGCCGACGCCATCCACCACCGTAGTCATCGTCGTCTGCCCGCGCTGGTGCGCTGGCCGTAACCACCCCGAGAACCCCAAGGGTCGCTATAATCGCTGCAGTCGCCCGCATGATGATCTCCTGACTGATCCGGCGGCTGCTGCCACCATCGTCAAGTAGAGCCCTGGATTACGGCAGAACCGCGCCAACTCTGGGGCCATTTCCAAGCCAAAGGATCACATGGGGAAGGCGTGTCGGCCCAAGTCGCGCAGCTACTTGCTGAACAGCCCTTCTTCGGATCATCGAGCGCCTGACCCCCTATAATCATCGCCATCGCTTCATACCTGCCAGTGTTCGTCGGGCAGTCCAGAAGCTGCCAAAGCCAAAGCCCGACGCGGGTCAGTCGTTTCACGTTCCGGTGGTCTTGCTCCACGATATTGTTCAAGCATTTCACCTGGCGCAGCCGTGACCGGCGCCAAAGCTCGCCATCTCTCTTCATCTCCGCAGCCGCCTTCGGATAGGCAGCATTCTTATCCACGGTGATGGTGCGCGGGTTCACCGTTTGAGGCTGAGCCAGCGCCTTTCGGAAGAATCGCTTCGCCGCCTCGGCGTCGCGCTTGGCTGAGAGCAGGAAGTCGATCGTCTGACCGCGGCTGTCGACGGCTCGATACAGGTAGGTCCAGCGGCCCTTGACCTTTACATAGGTCTCATCCACCCGCCAGGAGCCGTTGCTCGTACGCAGGCGGCGGCATAGGCCTGATCCATATGTTAACGGCTCCCTCCTCTCAAGGTGTTTTGCAGGGTCTGATCAGGTCTTGCGCTCAACCATCCCCTCATTTTTTCACTCGTGATTTCAATGCAGTAGAACGGGACGCCAAGTGAAAGCAGAAACGCGCCGAAAAGCTGGGCCGCGCGACCGGGGTCACTCCCGGAGTCACGTGGCCCAGTCAGGAACAATAGGTGGCGTCCGGGTGAGTCCCGGCCGGCTGGGCACGGTAAAATGGCAGTTGAAAATGAGGGGAGTCATGAGGGTCTTGCGTCCATATGTTCCGGAACCTGATGATGCGCTCGCACATGAACGCTGGCCAAGATGGTCTCCGCGACACCGAGTTCCAAACACCGATGCGACCTAAATAGTGGGGCCACTGGATTCATCGGAGTGTCCCGCGTCGTGGATCGATCGATCGCACCATCTGCTCATTCTCTTGCAAGTTCTGGCATCGGCCCAGCACGGTTGCAGTGAGTTGCTCCCCGTATTTGGCAAAGGTCTCCTTTGTCTGACGACAACCCCAGTCTCGCACAATCGATGCCGTCGGGAGCCGTCCACACCAACACCGAAAGATGGTGGTGTGGTCGACCGAGACGCCACGGTTTTGCAGCATGAGTTCCAGATCGCGGTAACTGATCGGAAACATCAGATACCAGCGGACTGCCCACAGGATCACCTCGGCGGTATTGTCACACTTTGAAATGCTGGCTCCCACCCATTGCCGTGCCTTGTCTCGAACCCCAGCCGCGCCGATGCTACCCCAAGGCTTCTGGATCCCAAACCTTGCAATAGAGCCCCCGCATCCGGGCCGGGGCACTCGGCCTCCGTTGGTCGGCCCGATATTTCGCGAAGTTGACCTCCGTCAAGGCACGCTGACGAGCTGCCGTATCATGTTTATTCGTGTCCGGGGATCGCCCTCGATGCGCGCGCCCCGAGCGAATATCGGCCGGAAAAAGCGGGGAAAGGCCATGAAGCAGCTGCCCTTCCGTGATCGTCGCGAGGCTGGACGCCTACTCGCAGCTCAGCTCGCCACCTATGCCAACAAGCCGGATGTGCTTGTCCTTGCCCTCCCACGTGGCGGCGTACCCGTCGCGCATGAAGTGGCCAGCGCGCTCTGCGCCCCACTCGATGTCTTCGCCGTGCGTAAGCTGGGCATTCCCGGCTACGAGGAGCTTGCGATGGGCGCCGTCGCGACAGGCGGGGTGCGCGTGCTCAACGAACCTCTTGTCGCAGAGCTTGGCATGCCGGACTACCTGATCGAATACGTCACCGAGCAAGAGCAGGAGGAGTTGAAGCGGCGCGAGCGCCTCTACCGCGGCGGTCGTCCACCGCTGGACGTTCGGGATCGAACCGTCATCCTTGTCGATGATGGCCTGGCGACTGGCGCCACCATGCAGGCCGCAATCAAGGCGCTCAGACTGCGACATCCGGCCCGCATCGTCGTGGCGGTTCCGGTCGCATCGCGTGAAGCATGCGAGGAGATGCGAGCTCAGGCCGACGAAGTCGTCTGTGCCGTCACGCCAGAGCCATTCCATGCTGTCGGCCTCTGGTACGAGGACTTCTCCCAAACCACGGACGAAGAGGTGCGCGAGCTCCTGCTACGCCGGCGAGAACCCGAAGAACAGCCGACATCATCGGACGTGACCGATGACATCGTCGAAGCCGTACGTCGCAGCATGCACGTGCTGACCGGCGCGCCTCAGGATTATGACCCGCTCATGAGCCGGATCGGCGACGCGCGGATCGTGCTGCTGGGTGAGGCGTCGCACGGCACTCACGAGTTCTATCGCGAACGCGCCCTGATCACCCGGCGGCTCATCGAGGAAAAAGGATTTCTCGCTGTTGCCGTTGAGGCCGATTGGCCGGACGCCTGGCGCGTCAACCGCTACGTACGCGATGAAAGTGAAGATCTCGATGCGGTGGAAGCGCTCGCTGATTTCCGACGCTTCCCGACCTGGATGTGGCGTAACACCGATGTGGTCGAGTTTCTCGAGTGGCTGCGGGAACATAATCACGCGCTTGCATCCGACGCTCCGACGACCGGCTTCTACGGCCTCGATTTATATAGTCTCCGCGCCTCGATGCGGGCGGTGCTGCGATATCTTGAGCAGGTGGACCAAGATGCCGCGAAGCGCGCCCGCGAGCGATACTCCTGCTTCGATCAGTTCGGTGAGAACGCGCAGGTCTATGGCTTCATAGCCGGTACCGATCGCACGAAATCATGCCGTGAAGCAGTCGTCAGCCAACTCGTCGCGCTGCAAAGCCGGGCGATGGAGTACGAGCGGCGCAATGGCCGCCTGGCGGAGGATGAGTTCTTCGCCGCCGAACAGAACGCACGCGTGGTGAAAAACGCCGAGGCGTATTACCGCTCGATGTTTCTCGAAGACGCGTCGTCGTGGAACCTCCGCGACCGCCACATGGCTGAGACACTCCATACGCTGATCCAGCATATCGGCCGACACGGCCAGCAAGCAAAAATCGTCGTCTGGGCGCACAACTCCCACCTCGGCGATGCACGGGCAACCGAGATGAACCGGCGTGGGGAGCTGAATGTTGGTCAGCTCGTGCGCGAGAAATACGGCAGCGGCGCCGTGCTCGTCGGATTCACGACGCATCACGGCACGGTCACTGCCGCCTCTGATTGGGGAGCTCCAGCCGAACGCAAGCGCGTCCGGCGGGCACTTCCCGGCAGCTACGAGGCGTTGTTCCATCGCGCACACCCAAATCGTTTCCTCCTCACCTGGCCCGAGGGCAACGATGCCGCGCAGCACCTGCGCAACGCACGGCTCGAGCGGGCGATTGGGGTGATCTATCGGCCGGATACCGAGCGCATGAGCCACTATTTCCAAGCCACGCTCGTAAAGCAGTTCGATGCGATTGTTCACTTCGACGAGACACGGGCGGTGAAACCGATCGAGTACACGGCGGAGTGGGAAGCGGGTGAGGTACCAGAGACATTTCCGTTCGCAGTCTAAGCGGAGCAACGTCGGATGGACTTGAAAAGCGAAGAACGATCCGTACGCGTCGCCGTCGGGTCGCTGAGCCTTGAAGGCAGCCTGATTCTGCCCGAAGCGGCCTACGGGATCGTGCTGTTCGCGCATGGCAGCGGCAGCAGCCGGCATAGTCCACGCAACCGCTATGTCGCGCAGCTGCTCAACGGGGGGAAGCTCGCGACCCTGCTGGTCGATCTGCTTACCCCCGCCGAAGAGGCGATTGATCTGCAGACCACGCATCTGCGTTTCGACATTGGCCTGCTGGCCGAACGCCTCGTCGGGGCCACCAACTGGCTGGCAGTCCAGCCGGAGACACGCGACCTCCGGGTGGGCTACTTCGGTGCCAGCACCGGCGCCGCTGCAGCGCTGGTGGCGGCGACGATGCGTCCACAGGCGGTCGGTGCGATCGTTTCGCGCGGCGGCCGCCCCGATCTGGCTGGGCCGGAGCCGTTGGCGCATGTGCAGGCGCCTACGTTGCTCATTGTAGGCGGCAACGACACGCCGGTCATCACGCTGAACGAGATGGCTTATGCCCTGCTTTGCTGTGAAAAGCGGCTTGTGATCATACCCGGTGCCACGCATCTTTTCGAAGAACCTGGCGCGCTCGATGCGGTGGCGCAGCTGGCGTGCGACTGGTTCCAACGTCACCTCAGACGTACCGAGTGAGCGGCGTGCCATCGGGTCAGCCGATAGCCGCGGCCCGCAAATACGTCCAGCTGTGTTGTAGCACAGCTGGACTTCGCGGTGAGCTGTTCTCAGGGGGGCGACTGTCGTCTCGGGACTGGTCCTCGGCCTTCATATCGCGTCGGTCCGGTTATTTCCCGACGTCAATGCGGCACAACCCAGCACCTTTTGCCCGAACGCATACCTCGCGATCAACGAGCTCCTTCGCTAACAGCCGAGGGCCATGCCGTGTCCGGCGACAATCAACCCATCGAGACCGAGATCAAGCTGCACTTTCTTCCCGAAGCGCGCCCACTGCTGGGGCGGCATCCCGCATTTGGGTCTCCGCAAGCGTCCGAGGCAGACGAACGAGAAGAGGTCACGACCTACTTCGACACGCCAGAACTGGCGCTGAGCCGGCTAGGTATCAGCCTGCGCGTCCGTCGCATCGGACTGCGCTACGTTCAGACAGTGAAGATCATGGGCAACGACCATGGCGCCGCAAAGAGCCGCGGCGAGTGGGAATGGGCAATTGCGAACGATGCACCCGATTTTGTGCGGTTGGCGGAGACACCGGTGAGCTCCGTCCTGAGGCCGGCCGACCGGGCAGCCTTGCAGCCGGTCTTCACAACTAGGATCTACCGCACCATCCGGCAGCTGCGGCTGGAAGCTGGCACCCTCGCCGAAATTGCGCTCGACGAAGGAAGCATTATCGCTGGCAGGGCGAGCGAGCCGATATCGGAGCTGGAACTGGAGCTCAAGGCGGGCAGGCTTGGCCCGCTCTATCGCTTGGCACTCGATCTCGCGGTGGCCCTACCACTGACGATAGAAGTTGCAAGCAAAGCCGAACGAGGGTGTCGGTTGCTCACGGGACGAACTCCGCGGGCCAGTAAACCGCCGGACGTCAGCGTCAGCGTGGATGCCAGCGCGGCGGAAGCGTTTGGGCGAATCGTCGCTTCCGTCGTTGGCCACATGCTGGCCAACGTTCCCGCCGCCCAACTCGCGGATGCCGAGGGCGTGCATCAGCTCCGCGTCGCAATCCGCCGCATTCGCGCGGCGTTAGTGTTGTTCAAGCCTCTGCTCCATCCTGAGACCACCCGGCGCTACAACGCCGAGTTGCGGCGCATCGGCCAGGTGTTCGGCGAGGCGCGGGATTGGGACGTGTTTGTGCTGGAAACTTTGCCGGCCGCTGCAACGGATGTGCCGGTTCCGGGCTGGCTCGATCTAGAACGCGAGACTGCGGAGGCAAAGCGTATCGCAGCGCATTGCGTCGTGCAGGACGAGCTGCGCAGTACCGCGTTCACTAGGCTGATACTGAGCATAGCAGGCTGGATCGAGGACGGTGTGCACGCGCCTGCTGTACTCGGCAACGGCGAAATGGGGCAGGCGATCGTTGATATTGCGCCGGCGCTGCTGGATAACATGGCGCACAAGGTCGCCAAACGCGGCTACGCACTTGATGATGCCTCGCCAGAAGAGCTGCATGCGTTCCGTAAGTCTGTAAAGAAGCTGCGTTATGCCGTCGAATTCCTGTCCGCGCTGTATCCCCCTAATGAGGTGAAAGCATATGTCGATGCGTGCAAAGAATTGCAGGAACTTCTAGGCAAGATCAATGACGCCGCGATGACACCGATGCTTGCGGCGCGCCTGAGCGAGGGAGAGCATGCCGACCTCGCGCCGGCAATCGGCAGCCTCGCCGCATGGAGTGGTAAGAGGGGCAAGATGGCATGGCATCGCTTGCCGAAGGTCTGGCATGCTGTTCGAAGGACCGAACAGTTCTGGTCATAATCATAGGCCTCCCAGTAACCATCAGGCTGCCTGTATATCTGGCGATCACCGGACAGAAGCGGCACACGATGCACGCGTCGTTGCCCCGCGGGCGATGTTCCCTAGCCAATTCAATTTTCCTTCGTCGACCTTGGCGCCGCAGCGCGCAGCTGCAGTGCCGGCCATTGGGCAGCTCACCGGCGGTCTGATTGTCGATCTGACGCAAACTCCTGCTGGATAAATGCGGATCCGGGCAGCCATCGACAGTGTCGCGTTGTCGTTTAATAGGCTCTGCTTCACTCTGTGTGGAACTCGGGCGATGTTGCATGCGCGGTCGCGAGACGGCATCAGGAAAGATGGAAAAATCAGCACTTTGGGCGCCCGTACCGAAGCAGAAGGTCTCGATTGTAAAGCGCGAAGGTCCAGGCTGGACCGTCTGGTCGGACAGCCAAGGCGACGGGGACTGTCCAATTTGTGCTACGGGGCAGGGTGGTGCACGGATCAACTGATTGGTGCTGCAAAGCGAGTTGGCATAGGAAGGGCGCCTCTTTCTAACCCCGGATGCCTGCCTTGCCATTCAAGCTGAACCACGATCGCCGCCATCATATCCCCCGCCAGCGACGTAAAGTGACAAACTGGCCCGCCTATGAAGCCAGCCTGCGCCAGCGCGGCAGCTTGACCGTATGGTTCACCGACGAGGCGGTGGCAGCCTGAGCAGCGGCGCCGCGCACAACACGAGGTGGCCAACCGTTTTATTCGCCGCTGGCGATCCTGACGGCGCTGACCTTGCGCGCGGTGTGTCGTCTGGCCTATCGGCAAGCGGAAGGCCTGATCGGCTCGATCATCAGCCTGCTTGGCCTGACGCTGCGGGTGCCGGATCACACCACGCTGAGCCGTCGCTCGGCGACACTGGCCGTGCCACGGCCGCAATCCAGCAACATCAACGCCGGCGACGACGCACAGCCCCTGCACTTG
>JAQGHW010000671.1 GCA_028291505.1 Rhodopila sp.
CGCTTTTCGCCTCTGATACCAACCGCTGGGGTGGTGGGCGCCCGTCCGTCGAGGGACCGGGAAGAACCGCCCATCGTGGACATGGCAAGCCGGTGGTGCGGAGCGTCGCGGTTGGGTGGGGGTGCGGCCAGTGCCGCCTGATCAGAAAATGCGTTAGCCTATCACCATTCCTTGGGAAAGAGCCGCAAATGACCGCACGCCATATTCTGTTCGTCGCATTAGGCCAGCAACGCTATCAGGTCGAACGTCCCTGGGGCGACATACCCACAGGGGGCGGCAAGGTGACAGATGTGGTCTGCGACAGCCGCGGACACGTGTTCGTCCTGCTGCGTGCCGATTGCTACGTCGACCCGGCGCTGCCGACCGTGATCGAGTTGGCACCGGACGGGCGGCGTCTCGCCGCCTGGGGTGAGGACATCGCCGACGGTCACATGCTGTCGATCGGTCCCGATGGTCGTATCTACGTCGTAGACCGCGATGCGCATGAGATCGTGGTGTTCGACAGCAACGGCCGGCGGATCGGCGGTATCGGCCAGCGGCACCAGCCCAACGCGCCGTTCAATCATCCCTGCGACGTGGCCATCGCGCCCTCCGGCGACATCTACGTGGCGGACGGCTATGGCGCGAGCCGCGTGCATCGGTTCAATGCCAATGGCGGGCTGATCGCTACCTGGGGTGAGCCCGGCAACGCGCCCGGCCACTTCACCACACCGCACGGCATCTGGGCGTTGGCCGACGGGCGCGTGGCCGTCACGGACCGGGAGAACAACCGGCTGCAGGTGTTCTCGGCGCAGGGCGACCTGCTCGCCATTTGGTCGGATTTCTACCATCCGATGGACATCTTCCAGGACACGGCCGGACGCCTCTACGTGACCGACCAGGTGCCTCGGCTGAGCGTGCTGGGAACCGACGGAACACTGCTCGCTCGCTGCCGCCCGGTACTCAACGGGGCGCATGGAATGTGGGGCGACCTGGCGGGCAACCTGTACATGGCCGAGATGAACCCCAGCCGGCTGACCAGGCTGACCCCGGTGCCCTAGCTAGTGTCCTGCCCCTTCAGCAGGTCACTGAAAACAAAGCGCTAACGTCCTACCCCCTTCGTTCGCCGCACCATGCAGCGAACGAAGGGGATCACCTACTCATGCGGATTGAACGGCGTCGGGAATTCGTTCCGGGGCAACATCAAGGGATAGATCCCCCTGGCCTGGAACTGGCCGAAGCCAGGTTCCACCCCGCGGGTGCCTCCCTCCATCACCACCTGGCCGCGCACCAGGGTGGCGACCGGCCAACCCGTCAGGCTCATGCCCTCGTAAGGCGTGTGATCGACCGCGTGGTGCAGATCGCTGTTGTGTACCGTGCGGCGCAGTTCCGGGTCCCACACGCCAATATCGGCGTCCATGCCACAGGCAATGGAGCCCTTCCGCGGATGCAGGCCGAACAGCCTGGCGGGATTGGTCGCGGTAATCGCCACGAAGGTCTGCAGATCGATCCGGCCCTTCCCCACGCCCTCGGAAAACAGATACGGCATTCGGGTTTCCAAACCCGGAACGCCATTGGGGATTTTCGAGAACGGCGACTCAAGGGCGATCGCCTGCTTACCCTTGGGGCCGCCGAATTGATACGGCGCATGATCGGACGACACCACGCCCAGCGTGCCCAGGCGGATGTGCTTCCACAGCGCCTCCTGATCCGCTGTGGAACGCAGGGCCGGGCTGCACAAGAACTTCGAGCCCTCCTGGCCGGCACGGTCCAGGTCCGCGGCACTAAACGCCAGGTATTGCGTACATGTCTCGCCATAGACTTTCAGCCCCCTGCCCTGCGCGCGGCGGATCTCCTCCGCACCTTCTTCCGAACTGACGTGGAAAATCTGGATCGGCACATCCACCAATTCCGCCAGCGCAATGACCCGCTGGATGGCCTCGCGCTCCACCAGCGCAGGCTTCGCCCACGCATGGTATTTCGCATTCGTCAGCCCAGCCGCCTCAAGCCTGGCGGTCATCCATTTGATAGCCTCATGGTTTTCGGCGTGGATAACGACAAAGGCCTGATTCTTGCGCGCCGCAGCCAACACCGTCAGCACCTCCCCATCCGTCAGGAAGCTCGGTTCATACGTCAGGAAGAATTTGATCGATCGATGACCCGCCGCCACCAGCGGCGGCAACTCCTGCTCGATCACCGTGGCACTCGGATCCGTAATGATGATATGAAAGCTGTAGTCAATGACTGCCTTCTTTGCCCGCAGGTGGTAGTCCGCGGCCCGCTCCGCGATGCCATGACCCTTGAACTGAGGGGAAAAGCAGATCACGCACGTCGTGCCGCCAAACGCGGCCGAGGTCGTAGCACTTTCGAACGTGTCGGCGTTGGCGGTGCCGTCGGCGCGCGGCTGTTCAATATGGCAATGACTGTCGATCCCGCCCGGCAGCACCAGCTTGCCCGTGGCATCGATCTCCCGCGTCGCCGAACCCAGCGCCGTGCCCAAAGCCGCAATCTTGCCCTCGCGAATGCCGACATCGCAAAGCACGCTGTCCACAGCAGTCACCACCGTGCCGTTGCGGATGATTAGATCGAACGTCTGCATCGTCGTTTCTCCCAGCGCCAGGACACCTAACGTATCGAAGCGGCGTCAGCCTGCAAAGCCACGGTATGGCTGCACCGACCCCACCATGCGTTCGGCCCGGCGTACTTGTTCGTATCGAAGATATCGACGACCGAGAATTTTCCAGCGGTGATCACGATGCGATTGGCGGCTGGGTGCCGCGGA
>JAQGHW010000678.1 GCA_028291505.1 Rhodopila sp.
GGAGCACTGCTCAACGCCGTCGGCCTGATGGCACCGCATGTCGGACTGCTGTTGGCCCCCGCCGCGCAGATCGCCCTCGTGCAATCCCTGACCCCCCTGCTGACCGCGATATTCGGCGTCGCGTTGCTGCACGAGCAGTTGCGCCCCCGCCAGTGGATGGGACTGGCCCTGGGCATGGCCGGCGTCGGATTGGTCGTAGGCCACGCCGCGTTCGAAAGCGCCTCCCGCTTCGAAGGCCTCATCCTGGCGTTCGTAGGCGTGCTCGGCCTGGTCGCCGGAACGCTCTATTTCGGGCGCTTCTGCCGCGGCGTTCCAATCCTTCCCAGTGCGACCGTGCAATTCGTTTCCGCCGCCGCCGTCTCCGCGCTAGGCACCTTGCTGCTGGAAACGCCCCGAGCCGACTGGACCTCGGGCACCATCGCCGCCGTGGCATGGAACATCGTCATGGTGTCCCTCGGCGGGATGGGGCTCTACTTCGCCATGCTGGCCCACGGCACCGCCGCCCGAGCCAGCGCCAATTTCTATCTCGTCCCCGGCACCGCGGCGCTGCTCGCCTGGAGTATCCTGGGCGAGCGCCTGACATTACTCGCCATAACCGGGCTGCTCGTCGCGTCCGCCGGCTGCTGGCTGGTCAACGCCACCCCGCGCAGACCGACCTAACCGGCACCTTTACCAGCCATTCCGGTTGCCATCACTCGTGCTGCAGTGCAAAAACATTCCGACCCCCATCTGTCACGAGCAAGCAAAATGCCGCTGCACGTCGCCCTGACCCACAAGACCTCCTACCACTACGACCGTCTCATCGCGCTCGGCCCGCAAACGATCCGCCTCCGCCCCGCCCCGCAGGCCCGCACCGCGATCCTGTCCTATGAGCTCACGGTCGAACCCAAACCCCATTTCATCAACTGGATGCAGGATCCCCAGGGCAATCACCTCGCCCGCGTCGTGTTCCCCGAAAAGGTCGACAGGTTCGAAGTAACCGTCGATCTCGTCGCCGACATGGTAACCGTGAACCCGTTCGATTTCTTCCTGGAACCTGAAGCCGAGACCTACCCATTCACCTACGACCCCGTTCTCGAACAAGAACTCGCCCCGTTCCGAAAAACCGAATCCCCCGGCCCGCAACTGGCCACCCTGCTCGCCGCCATCCCCCGCGAGGAAGTACGCACCGTCGACAAACTGGTCGCCCTCAACACGCTGATCCAGCAGAAGGTCGCCTACATCGTCCGCCTGGAACCCGGTGTCTTCACCCCGGAGGAAACCTTGGCCGGCGCCACCGGATCCTGCCGTGACTCCGCCTGGTTGCTGGTGCAGGTGCTGCGCCACCTCGGCATGGCCGCTCGGTTTGTCTCCGGCTACCTGATCCAGCTTGCCCCGGACCTGAAGCCGCTCGAAGGCCCGCCCGGCCCATCCACCGACTTCACCGACCTGCACGCCTGGGCCGAGGTCTACTTGCCCGGCGCCGGCTGGGTCGGCCTGGACGCCACCTCCGGCCTGCTCTGCGGCGAGGGTCACATTCCGCTCGCCGCCAGCCCCGACCCGATCTCCGCCGCACCCATCTCCGGCCTGATGGAACAGGCCGAAACCACCTTCGACTTCGCCATGTCCGTCACCCGGATCAAGGAAACCCCGCGCACCACCAAGCCGTACACCGAAGCCCAATGGCACGCGATCCTCACTCAGGGACAAGCCGTCGACCAAGCCCTGAAGCGCAGCGACGTGCGCCTGACCATGGGCGGCGAGCCCACCTTCATCGCCGCCGACGACATGGACGCGCCGGAGTGGAACACCGACGCCCTCGGCCCGACAAAACGGAAATATGCCGGCCGCCTGATCCGCCGGCTGATGGACCGCTGGTCGCACGGTGCCGCGCTGAACCACACGATGGGCAAGCAGTACCCCGGCGAGCAGCTTCCCCGCTGGGCCCTCCACTGCCATTGGCGCGCGGACGGTGAGAAGGTGTGGAACGACCCCGCCCTGCTGGCGTCCGACGACGACACCGACAACGCCACCGCCCAGGAAGCCGCCAGGTTCGCCTACAGCCTCGCCGAACGCCTGCAGGTCGATCCCGCCCTGGTCATTCCGGCCTACGAGGACATCCACTACTACCTGTGGAAGGAACACCGTCTGCCGGCCAATGTGCTGGTCGAGGACGCCAAACTCGCCGACCCCCTGGAACGCGCCAGGCTGGCCCGGATCTACACCCAGGGCCTGTCCGGCAGCGTCGGCAGCGTATTGCCGCTGCGCCGCGTGATCGACGGAGGCGCAAGACGCTGGCAGTCCGGCAAATGGTTCTTCAAAGCCGGCGAAATGTTCCTGATCCCCGGCGACAGCCCGCTCGGTCTACGCCTGCCCCTGGAATCCCTGCCCTGGGTCGACCCGGACAAAGCCGAATTCGACCTCGAGCCCGATCCCTTCGCCCCGCGCCAAAGCCTCCCAACCCGGCAGGCACTACAGCCCCGCGCCGCACTGGGCGAAGGCAGCAGCATCGAGAACTTCCGTCCCGTCCCGCAGGAACTCCCCGTGATCGGCCAAAGCGACCCCAGCGTCGTCCGCACCGCCCTCGCGGTCGAGGCGCGCGATGGTGTCCTGCACGTGTTCTTCCCACCCGTGTTCTCCATCGAGGACTGGCTATCGCTGACCGCCACCGTCGAGGAAACCGCCGCCGAAATCGGCCGCAAAGTGGTCCTGGAAGGCTACCTGCCGCCGGAAGACGACCGCCTGCTGCATTTCTCCGTCACCCCCGACCCCGGCGTGATCGAAGTCAACACCCACCCCACATCCAGCTGGCCCGAACAGATCAAGCTGACCGAGGAACTCTACGAAGAGGCACGTCAAATCGGTCTCGCAACGGAAAAATTCAACCTCGACGGCCGCCACGTTGGCACCGGCGGCGGCAACCACGTGGTGATGGGCGCCGCCGCGGCCGAGGACTCGCCGTTCCTGCGCCGCCCCGACCTGCTGAAATCCGTCGTCGGCTTCTGGCACAACCACCCCAGCCTGTCCTTCCTGTTCAGCGGCCAGTTCATCGGCCCGACCAGCCAGCATCCCCGCGTGGACGAAGCCCGCCAGGACAGCGTCGCGGAACTCGAAATCGCGTTCTCCCAGGTCAAGGCAAGACAATCCGTCCCGCCCTGGATCACCGACCGGCTGTTTCGCAACATCCTGGCGGACATGACCGGCAACACCCACCGGACCGAGTTCTGCATCGACAAGATGTATGACCCGGCCAGCGCCTCCGGCCGGCGCGGCCTGGTCGAATGCCGCGCCTTCGAAATGCCCCCCCACGCCCGCATGTCAGCCGCCCAGATGCTCTTGATGCGATCGGCCGTCGCGGCATTCTGGGAACGCCCCTACGAACGGACCCTGATCCACTGGGGCACCCGGGTGCACGACGACTTCATGCTGCCCCACTTCGTCGAGCAGGATTTCCGCGGCGCATTGGAAGAACTCGGTGCACTCGGCTTCAGCCTGGATCCGGAATGGTTCGCGCCGCATCTGGCATTCCGCTTCCCCCACGTCGGCCAGGTCCAATTCCGCGGCATGGAACTGGAACTCCGCAACGCCCTGGAACCCTGGCACGTTCTGGGCGAGGAACAAG
>JAQGHW010000689.1 GCA_028291505.1 Rhodopila sp.
CCTTCAGGCAGCCCGGGTCCTCGCAATGCATGCAGCCATCCTTGCGGATCAGCCACTCCAGATCGCCCTTCTCGTCCTCCCATTCGGTGAAGCGCATCAGGGTCCAGGTGCTCGGGTCCAGATCCGGAGGGTTGTCGTAGGACCCCTCGAAACTGCCGACCTCCGCCCGCAGGTTGTTCCACTCCATGCAGGCGGCCTGACACGCCTTGCAGCCGATGCAGCGGCTGACATCGATCAGCTTCGCGACTTCCTGCTCATGATTGCGGATCGACGGCGGCGTCAAAGTCGATGCCGAGCGCCGTATGTAATCCTGCGACTGCAGATCTGCCATTGACTGCTCCTTCAGGCGACAGGGACGCCGGTTTTCTCGATATTCACCAGGAACGCCTTGAACTCCGGCGTCTGCGTGTTGGCATCGCCAACGGACGGCGTCAGCGTGTTGGCGCCATACCCCTTGCGTGCCTGGCCGGTGAACCCCCAGTGGATCGGCACGCCGATCACGTGGGTGGGCTTGCCGTCCACCATCAACGGGCGGATGCGCTTGGTCACATACGCTTTGCAGACAACCACGCCGCGCTTCGAGGAAAGACGCACCCAGCCGCCCTGCTCGATCCCCTTGTCCCTCGCCAGTACCTCACCGATTTCGATGAACTCCTCCGGCTGCAGGATGGCGTTGATCAGCGCGTGCTTGGTCCAGAAGTGGAAATGCTCGGTCAGCCGGTAGGTGGTCGCAACGTACGGGAAGTTCGGCGCGGTCCCGAACATCGCCCGGTCATCAGCGAACACCCGCGCCGCCGGGTTGGAGCCGACCTTCGGATGCAGGACGTTCGGCACCGGCGATTCGAACGGCTCGTAATGCTCCGGGAACGGGCCTTCCACCAACTGGTCGCGAGCGAACAGGCGCCCGACGCCTTCGGCGTTCATGATGAACGGACCGACCCCATCGGATGGCTTCGTGGTTGGTGCATAGTCGGGCACATCGATGCCCACCCACCGGCTGCCGTTCCATTCGATGATCGGCTTGTTCGGGTTCCACGGACGCCCGTCGACGTCGGCACTGGCGCGATTATACAGGATCCGCCGGTTGGCCGGCCAAGCCCAGGCCCAGTTCGGTGCGATGCCCTGCTCACGCGGGTCCGTCGCATCGCGCCGCGCCATCTGATTGCCCTGCTCGGTATAGCAGCCCGAGAAGATCCAGCAGCCGGATGATGTCGTGCCGTCGTCGCGCAACTGGGCGAAGCCGTCCAGCAACTCACCTGCGCGGGCCGTCAAGGCGCCGGTGCCGTCCTTAAGGTCCAGCAGCGCCCGGCCGTTCATGTCCTTCGCCAGTTCTTCCGGGTTCGGGTCGACGGGGTCCGTGTAATCCCAGGTCAGGTTCAGGATCGGATCGGGGAATGCCCCGCTGTTCTTGCGGTACATCTCGCGCATCCGGTGGAAGATCCCCGACATGATCCAGATGTCGCTCTTCGCTTCGCCCGGCGGATCGGCGGCTTTCCAGTGCCATTGCAGCCAGCGGGCCGAATTGACCAGCGACCCGTCCTCCTCGGCGAAGCAGGTGGTCGGCAGCTGGAAGACTTCCGTCTGAATCGCGGCCGGGTCGGACGGATTCTGTGGGCCGAAATTCTCCCAGAATCGCGATGTCTCCGTGTCCAGCGGATCCATCACGACAAGGAATTTCAGCTTGCCCAGGGCCGTGCGGATCTTGCCTTTGTCCGGGAACGCCTGCAGCGGGTTGAAGCCCTGGCAGATGTAGCCGTTCATCTGGCCGTTGGCCATCATCTCGAACGCGCGGATGATATCGTAGCCGTTATTGTCGAGCTTCGGCAGCCAGTCATAGGCCCAGTCATTGTCGGCCTTGGCTGCATCGCCGTAGATCGCCTTTTGGAAACTGACAAAAAACTTGCGGTAATTCTGCCAGTAGCTGGTCTGGCCAGGACGCAGCGGCTTGTACAGCCGGGTCTGCATGTAGCTGTCGAAGCTGGTCTCGCTGTCCTTCGGCAGCACCAGATAGCCAGGCATCTGGGCCGACAGCAGGCCGACATCGGTCAGGCCCTGGATGTTGGAATGGCCGCGCAGCGCGTTCATCCCGCCGCCGGCCACGCCGATATTGCCCAGCAGAAGCTGGACCATTGCCATGGTGCGGATGTTCTGGGCACCGATCGAATGCTGCGTCCAGCCGAGCGCGAACAGGCTCGTCAGGGCCTTGTCAGGCGCCGCGGTGGTGGCGAACAGTTCGCACACCTGCAGGTATTTGTCCTGCGGCGTGCCGCAGATGCGCGACACCATTTCGGTCGTGTAACGGTCGACATGCTTGCGCAGCAGGTTGATCACGCAACGCGGGTGCTGCCACGTGTCGTCGATCCTGGCATAACCCTGCGCATCGAGTTCGTAGTCCCAACTCGATTTGTCGTAGCTGTGCGTGGCCTCCTTGTAGCCGGTGAACAGCCCGTCCTCGAAGCCGAAGCCGTCCTTCACGATCAGGCCGGCATTGCTGTACGCCCGCACGTACTCGTGTTGGATCGCGTCCTTGTCCAACAGGTAGCGGATCACGCCGTTCAGGAACGCAATGTCGGTCCCGGGACGGATCGGAGCATAGAGATCGGCAACCGAGGCGGTGCGGGTGAAGCGCGGATCGACCACCACCAGCTTGGCCTGGTTCTCGATCTTCGCTTCGATCACCCATTTGAAACCGCACGGATGCGCTTCGGCGGCATTGCCACCCATGACCAGCACCACATTGGCATTCTTGATGTCCTGCCAGGTGTTGGTCATCGCGCCGCGACCGAATGTTGGAGCCAGACTGGCCACCGTCGGTCCGTGTCAGACACGGGCCTGATTGTCGAAGACCAGCATGCCGAAGGCGCGGGCAACCTTCCAGGTGAGGTAGGCAGTCTCGCTCGACGCCGCGGAAGCCGCCAGCATGCCCGTGCTGGTCCAGCGGTTGACCGTGGTTCCCGCGGCGTTTTTGGCGATGAAGTTCGCGTCGCGATCCTGCTTCATCAGCGTGGCGATGCGGTCCAGCGCGAAGTCCCAGGACACCTGCTTGAAGTCGGCGGTGCCAGGTGCTCGATATTTCGGGAATTTCAGCCGCGTTGGCGCATGCACGATATCAAGCAGCGCCGAACCCTTCGGACACAGCGTGCCACGGTTCACCGGGTGGTCCGGATCACCCTCGATGTGGATGATGTTGGACCTTGCGTTCTTTGCGCGGTCGCCGAGGCTGTAGATGAGGATCCCGCAAGCGACGGAGCAATAGGTACAGGTGTTGCGGGTCTCGGTCGTGGCGGTCAGCTTGAACGGTCGGACCGAGGCCGCCAGGGCCTCGCCCGCGATGCCGAATCCAAGCGCCCCGATGGTCGATGCCGCCAGGCTGGCGCCGGTGAGTTTCACGAACCCACGACGACTCAATTCCATGGTCACGTGCTCCTGCAGACCTTGGCTGCAATCGAACGAGCGTGGTTTGACGTCCGGGGGAAAGGTCAATGTTGCCGGAAGCAGGGCGAATTGGTGATTTCCCTCCGCGGGCCGGCGCGGAACGTCGGTTTGACGCGACGCCCTGAACCGAACGTGATTAAACAATGCTGCGGGTGGTCCGCGGTCAATGCAAATCCTTGCGACGCGACCCGTACCCGCTGATGGGCTGCCGTGAGCTTTCCGGACAGGCCCGGATGTAGGTTCGGGGCGGCGAACAGTTCGCTGATCAGGGTGACCGCGACAATTCCTACCACGATCGCAGCGCCTCGGTTGATGCCAGCCCAGAAGATGTTCTGCGGCGAGTCGATCTGCGTCATTGCGACCACGGCAACTGTGTAGCCGGACAGGACGGCGCTGTAGGCCCTGTTGCCGTCCAAAAGTCCACCGGCGTGGACGCAGAGCCCGAGCCAGCCCGCGAAGCCGATCACGACGAGGCTGCGACACGGAACGTGCCGACCCTGATTTCTCAGGTCACCGCAACCGGCGGGGGCATATCTGCCGGATCCAAAAGAGCACCCTGGCTGGCGAGGACCTTGCGAACGTCTGCGGCTTCAAGAGACCCCCCGCGTCCATGACGCGTGGCGGCCACACCAGCCGCCTGGCCTGCCGCGAAGGCTGTACCCATCACCCGCAACG
>JAQGHW010000718.1 GCA_028291505.1 Rhodopila sp.
TACACCACCTCCTGGGACACGGCCTCGCAACTGATTTAGATCCTATCGCAGTGGCTTTAACTTCGAGGACGCGGTCTTCCGGGCCCGACGACCTCGGGTGTGAGGAATTTTGGTGCCTGCCGCGACAAGCGGCAACCGGATGTGAGGTTCTGCGGCGTCGATGTCGCAGTGAGGAAGGGGCATGGGCTGACAAGGTAGGCCACTGCGAGCGACGGACACCGCGCCTCAACGGGTGGTTTTCTTGCCATCTCGGCAAGATAGGCGTCCACCTAAGAACGTATATTAACCCTTGTGGGGCATTGTCAACTTAACGCCATCTGTTGGGTTACGCGAGCAACATTCCTTCCTACCCAACCCCGTCATGTGCGATTCGCGCTGAATATGCCGATCCAGATGCTTGAAAAATTGCCAAAACTCGTTCCCGAGCACGTTAAGTTGACAGTGCCGTCTGAACAATTGCTCCGGTATGCCCGGAGCCAACAGTCCGCCGCAGCAGTAAGTTGTAGGAACCTAGAGTAATCCTTGAAGATCATCAGATGGAGCCACAATGTTACGAACGATTTTCTCATCGGACGACCATCGCAGACGTAATACGTGATAATGCTCCTTCCCGCGTGTTGATATTCGTCCTTACATAACCTCCTTCTTTCTGGGAATGTGCTACCGGATGGGATGATCGCGAACATACGGCCCGACCTCTTGCTCCTCCGCAAAAGACCGACACTGCCCTCGGTTGAAGAGCGTGACGTCGCAAGGCGATAGCCCGTCCCGCTGTTAGTGCATAAATCAAGCAGACCGTGTGAAAACTCAGGGACGTAACAGTTTTGGAGAATCCATTTCTCCCTCGTGCTCAAAATCGGTCGTCGGGCGCGAATCGATCTCGATAATGCCCCGGGAGAGAAATCCCATTCTCACCGAGAATTTCGAAAACGGGTTTCCACACGGTCTGTTTGATTTTTGTAATGATGGCTTGCACCGCAAGCTTCGATCGCAATCACCGTCGGCGCGAGCTTTTCGAAGAATGCCACCATCTCCTTGCGTCGCAGCTTCCTGCGCAGAACCGGCGCCTCCGCCACATTCACTCCATGAAGCTGAAAGACGTGCTTCGACGTATCCATTCCGATTCGGCTAATCTGTTTCCACGGACGTCTCCTTTGTCTGAGATCAATAACAACCTCAGTCTGGCACAATCGGTGCCGTCAGGGGCCTCCACACCAACAACTGGACCGACAGCACAAGGATGCAACAGAACCAACTACCGCGCCGCCGCAACCCGGCCTCGTACTCCGGCCAATTCTGCACCATGAACGACATCCTCGGGATGCGGTGACGGCGATCGGCGTTGTGCTTGAGCGGCATCGGGTCGGCCAGGACAGAGGAAATGGGAAGCCACCCTACCATCCCCTACAGAGCCTCGAAGTGCACCAACGCCCGGCAGACCCCAGGGCGGTCGCGCCATTGCGCCGGAGACTCTGTGAGTCCTAATCTCGCGCTTCAATTGCCGAGCCAGAAAGGCCGGCAGACAACAGGGGGGTCAAATGGCCAAGCGTTTCGATGCCTCACGCCGCACGATAGTGAAGTCCGCCGCCGCCGCCGCGCTTGTGCCCGCGATGCCCCGCCCGGCATTCTCGGTCGAGCCGATCAGGATTGGCATGCCGGCCGCACTGACCGGGCCCGTCGCCGGCGTCGGGGCACAGATGCGCCGGGCCTGCGAATTCTGGGCCAAGCAGGTGAACGCCAAAGGGGGCCTTCTAGGCCGACCCGTGGAACTCATCATCTCCGACACCGAGGGTAATCCGGCCATCGCCGTGCGCAAGGCGCAGGAGATGGTGGAACGGGATGGCGTGCGCATCCTCACCTGCATCGTCGTGTCCAACGAGGCCCTGGCGACCGTGCCGAGACTCGCGGAGTGGGACACCATCTTCGTCTCCGGCGACAATGGCGACGGCAGGCTGACCGGGGAATCTCTGGTGCCGAACTTCTTCCGCCCCAACGTCTCCGGCCCCATGGGCACACGCGCGGTATCGCTATATCTGCGTGACTCACCGATGAAGAATTTTTACGGGCTTGGCATGGACTACGCCTGGGGCCACAACTCGATGGAGGTGTTCGAAGCAGAGTGCAAACGCGCCGACAAAAAATTCACCGGCGCGGTGTTCTCGCCGATGGGCACCAAGGATTTCTCCACCTACATCACCCGCATCCGGCAATCCGGGGCGGACGGGGTCTACCTCGTGCTCTCCGGCGACGACAACGCCGCATTTCTGTCGCAGGCCAAGCAATACCGGCTCGGTGACAAAGTTCAGTTGCTCACCGAGCTCGTCGATCAGATGACCATCAACGCGACCGGCGATGCCACGGTCGGGTTGATCGGCGGCTCGCGGTATCCGTACACCTATGACATTCCCGCCAACAAGGCCTTCGTCGCCGCCTGGCAAGCCGTGTATCACACGCTGCCCGATATGTTCGAAGGCGACCAGTACCAGTCCTGCATCGTATTGCAGGCCGGCATCGAAAAGGCCGGCAGCACCGAGGCGGCGAAACTTCGCGCTGCCCTGGAGGGGCTGGAAGTCGACAGCATCAAAGGCCGCGTGATCATGCGCGCCTGCGACCATCAGGGCGAGCAGCAAGGCTTCGTCACCAAGATCGTCAAGCGTGAGGGCATGGAACATCCGGTACCCGAGGTGATCGCCACTTATCCGGCCAACCGCATAACGCCGCCGTGCAACAAGATGGTCTACGACGACTGAACCCAGGGAATGGATTTCTTTCCGTTTTTGGTTACGCAATGCCTGAACGCCTTGTCGCAGGCGGCCCTGCTGTTCTTTCTTGGCGTCGGACTGACATTGATCTTCGGCATCATGCGGATCGTGAACTTCGCGCACGGGTCGTTCTACATGCTGGGCGCGTTCATCGGTTATTCAGTGGCGCGGGGCACCGGCAGCTTCTGGGCTGGATTGGTGCTCAGCCCTTTGATCGCCGGCGGGTTCGGAACCGCTTTCGAGATCGGCCTGCTGCGCCGCCTTTATCGGCGCGATGCCAGCGCCTTCCTGATGGTGACCTTCGGCCTCACGCTTGTGCTGGGGGAGGTCGTTCGCCTGCTTTGGGGTGTCCAGGGCCTGCAACTGCAACTGCCGACAGCCTTGGCCGGTATCGTCTTCCTGTTCGATGAGCCGTTCCCGGTCTACCGGCTGTTCCTGATCGGTGCGGGGGCCGTCGTTGCCATTGCCATCTGGCAGTTCCTGGAGCGCACCCGCCTCGGTCTGCTGATCCGCGCCACCAGCCAGAACGCGGAGATGGTTCAAGCACTCGGGGTAGACGTGAACTTGGTGCGTTCGGGTATCTTCGGCGTGGGCTGCGGGCTCGCGGCGCTCGGCGGCGTGCTGGCGGCCCCGATGGTAACCGCGTCGCTGGGTATGGCTGCCAACGCGATCGTGGACGCGTTCGTGATCGTCATCATCGGTGGGATGGGCAGCTTCCCGGGCTCGCTGTGCGCGGCGCTGCTGGTGGCCTTCGTGCAGGTGTTCGGCACCTACTACTTCCCCGATTTCGCCATCGCCGCGATGTATCTGTTGATGCTGCTGGTGTTGGTGATCAGACCCGGCGGGCTCCTGGGCAAGGAGGCCTGAACCGTGGGCAATTGGCGGCTCTTCTTCCTCGCGGCAATCGTGCTGGCGGCTGCACCGCTCGGGCTGCCGCTGTTTGCGATGACCCTGTTGACCGAAGCCCTGATCCTCGGCCTGCTGGCCATGAGCCTGGACCTGATGGTCGGCTACACGCGGATGATCAGCTTCGGCCACGCCGCCGCGTATGGCCTCGGCGCCTACACCTGCGGCTTCCTGGCCCTGCACACGGCCATGCCGCTGCCCTTCTCGCTGCTCGCGGCCGCCCTTCTGGCCGGGGTGGTGGCGATCGGCGTAGGCTGGGTGTGCACCATGGCGACCGGTATTTCGTTCTCGATGCTGACCCTTGCCTTCGCGCAGTTGTTGTACGCGTTGGCATTCAAATGGACCAGCGTCACTGGCGCTTCGGATGGATTGGCGGGAATACCCAGACGCGCCGGCCCCTTTGGAATGACCGTGCTGGAGACAAGGAACGGCTACTACTATCTGGTCCTGGCCAGCATGCTCGGCGGGTTTGCGCTCTGCCGATCGCTGGTCAACTCGCCCTTCGGCGCGGTGCTGCGCGGCATCCGCGAGAACGAGGCCAAGACGCTGTCCCTCGGCTACAACACCCGGCTCTACAAGATTTCGGTCGTTACAATATCGTTCGCCCTCGGTGGCTTGGCCGGAGCGCTGTACGCCCCGTTCGCCGGCTTCGCCAATACTGACCTGCTCTTCTGGTTGTTTTCGGGCCAGGTGCTGATCATGGTGATCGTCGGCGGCCAGGGCACCCTGGTTGGGCCGATCCTGGGCGCGGCGTTCTTCATGTTGGTGGAGCACGTGCTCAGCGCCTACACCGATGCCTGGGCGCTTTTCTTCGGCCTGATCTTCATTGGCTTCGTGATGTTCGCACTCGAGGGCATCTGGAGAATCCTGACCTCCCGCCTGCCTGCCCGCTCTCGGGCCTGACGCTATGGCACTGCTGGAACTGGACAATTTGACCAAACGCTACGGCGGCCTCGTGGCGGTCAATCGGGTGACCATGCGGGTGGACGTCGGCGAGGTGCGGGCCGTGATCGGGCCGAATGGCGCCGGCAAAACCAGCCTGTTCCACCTGATCACCGGCGTCGTACGCGCGACCGAGGGCGATGTGCGGTTCAATGGCCGTTCACTGAACGGCCTGTCTCCCTACCGGATCTGTCAGGCCGGTCTGTCCCGCACCTTCCAACTGACCGCGCTGTTTCCGGAGATGACCGCGCGGGAGAACACCCGCCTCTCCGCTCAGGCTCGCCTGGCACGCCGCTGGCAGCCCTACGGAGGCGGGTCGGTCTTCGCCGAGGCGGCCCGGCGCGGCGACGAGGCGCTGGAACGGCTGGGTCTGACCGACGTGGCCCGCCGACCGGCCGGGCTGCTGTCGCATGGCGATCAGCGGCTGCTGGAGGTGGCGATGGCATTGGCCCAGCGTCCGCGCATCTTGCTGCTGGACGAACCGACACAGGGCCTGTCGGTGGAAGAGACGCTGTCTGCCGTGGAAACCTTGTCCGGACTACTGGCGGACGGACAATTGACGGTGCTGCTAGTCGAGCACGACATGGAAGTGGTCTTCCGGCTTGCCCGAAAAATAACCGTGCTGCACCGCGGCAGCGTGATCGCCGATGATGTTCCGGAGGTGGTGAAGGCCGACGCCAATGTGCAGGCTGCTTATCTTGGCGGATACACGTGATGCTGCGGTTGGAAGGCCTGAACACCCATTACGGCGCCAGCCACATCCTGCAGGGCGTCGATCTTGTTGTGCCCCAAGGCCGCATCTGCGCCGTGCTCGGCCGCAACGGCGTGGGCAAGACCACAACAGTGCGTAGCATCATGGGGCTGGTGCCTCCCAGTTCCGGGCGGGTGCTGTTGAACGGTCAGGACATCGCTGGCCTGCAACCCCATCTCGTGGCTCGCGCCGGCGTCTCCTACGTGCCGGAGGGTCGCCTGATTTTCCCGGATCTGTCGGTGATCGAGAACATCCGCGTGGCCGAGCGCAAGCCGGCGAAGTCCTGGCCCATCGAACGATTGCTCGAGCTGTTCCCCTCGCTGCGCGAACGCGCCGGCAACCGCGGGTCCCAACTATCGGGCGGGGAGCAGCAGATGCTGGCAATCGCCCGCGCCTTGGTCAGCGACCCGAAGGTCGTGCTGTTGGATGAACCGAGCCAAGGTTTGGCACCATTGGTGGTGCGCGAACTGGCTGCGGTGATCCGCCGCCTTTGCCAGGAAGGCGTAACGATCCTGCTGATCGAGCAGAACATGAAACTAGCCGAGGCTGTGGCCCACGAGCTGTACATCATGGTCAAGGGCCGCATTGTCTATGCCGCGACCCCCGAGGTCTTCCGCAAGGAAGAGGCTGAGATCCGAACGCGGTATCTAGCAGTCTGATCCTGCGCCGCCTAAAGCGTTTCCACGGCGACTGGAAACAGGATCGTCATGGGACCCCAATTGTCATTGCGAAGAGCGCAGTGACGAAGCAATCTCGCGGCGCCAATTGTGCGA
>JAQGHW010000745.1 GCA_028291505.1 Rhodopila sp.
CGGAGATGCGGAGATGCGGGCCAACCCCGACTGCCACAGACTTATACCAGCGGTCCGAAGTATTGACTCTTCGTCGAATTGGCGGGTCGCTGGTATTTTATTGATTTCGCGCGCAGCCGCCACCCCAACCCTGCGCGAACAAAACCCCTTCTCCGCGCGCCCTGCGCCGGAACGCAACAGAAATTACGCGCGCGGACCTATCGGTTGATTCGCCGTAACGAGGCGTGCGGCTTGAGGCCACGAAAACTGTCGGGCAACCGGGGGTCGTCTGCCTCGGTCGAATCCGGCCTGACCGGCGCTTTCGGCCCGTCGGCCCTTCAACCCTGGCTGCGAATGCTTTAACCTGTCCGGGACAGTAGAAAGAGGCGCAGACGATGAACGACATGCCGGCAACCGACCTTCTGGTGGCGACCGACCAGCGCCACCTGATCCATCCGCTGCATTTCGCCAAGGATCATGCCGCGCCGAAAGTCTATGTCTCCGGCAAGGGTGCCGTGCTGCGCACCGCCGATGGGCGCGAATACATCGACGCGTTGTCGTCACTGTGGAACGTCAACATCGGGCACGGCCGCAAGGAGCTTGCCACAGCCGCCGCCGAACAGATGGAGAAGCTGGCCTACGCGTCCGCCTATGCCGGTTTCACCAACGAACCGGCGATCAAGCTGGCGGAGAAGATCGTCAGCCTGGCCTACGACAACATGGCGGCGGTCTACTTCACCACCAGCGGCGCGGAATCGAATGAGAGTGCCTTCAAGTTCGCCCGGTACCACTGGAAGCGGATGGGCAAGCCGAACAAGGTCAAAATCATCTCCCGCCGGTACGGCTACCATGGCGTCACCATGGCGGCGATGAGCGCCACCAGCCTGCCGAACTACCACAAGATGTTCGGCCCGCTGGTGCCGGAGTTCCTGCAGGTGGCGCCGCCCTATCCGTACCGCTGGCCGGGCAACGGCGATGCCGGGATCGGTGCGGCGGACGCGGTCGAGGAGGCCATCCTGGCGGAGGGCCCCGACACCGTCGCCGCGATCATCGCGGAACCGGTGATCGGGTCGGGGGGTGTCATCGTGCCGCCGCCGACGTATTTCCCCCGGCTGCGGGAGATCTGCGACCGGCACGGCGTGCTGCTGATCGCCGACGAGGTCATCACCGGGTTCGGCCGCACCGGCCAGTGGTTCGGCATGGGTCACTGGAACACCAAGCCGGACCTGATGTCGTTCGCCAAGGGCGTTACGTCCGGCTACCTGCCGTTGGGCGGGGTGATCATCTCCAAGCACATGCACCAGGTGCTGCTCGACGCGCCGGCGGACGAGAAGTTCATGCACGCCGCCACGTATTCCGGTCACCCGGTGTGCTGCGCCGTCGGCTTGGCGAACATCGATATCATCGAGAAGGAGGGCATGGTCGAACGCGCGCGGGTGCAGGGCGACCGCTTCCGAACCGGGTTAGAAACGCTTCTGACGTTGCCGAATGCCGGTGAGGTGCGCGGCATCGGCATGCTGGCCGCGATCGAGCTGGTGGAGGACAAGGGCAGCAAGACTCCAGCGAAGGGCCTGGGTGCGCGGGTCGTGGCCGAGGCGGCGAACCGCGGCCTGATCCTGCGGCTGCGCGCCGCGGCGGACGGACCGCCGGCCAGCGGCGACACGCTGTGCTTCGCCCCACCGCTGCCCACGCCTGAGGCCACACTGAACCGGATCGTAGAAATCGTCGGCGAGTCAATCCAGGCAGTGGCATAGAGGGTCGTGGGATCAAAGGGGGCGCCGCCCCCTTTGCGGGTCCAGGGCAGAGCCCTGGCCCTTTGCCTGCTGCTAACCCTGCCCGCGCAAGCCGCATCCCTGCCGCCCACCGAGTCCGCCACCGGCCTGGTCGTCAGCGCGCAACACCTGGCAGCCGAGGCCGGCATCGAAATCCTGCGCCAAGGCGGCAATGCCATCGATGCCGCCGTAGCGGTGGGTTACGCCGAGGCGGTGGTAAACCCCTGCTGCGGCAATATCGGCGGCGGCGGGTTCCTGACCGCTCATCTCGCCGACGGTCGGGACGTCTTCCTGAATTTCCGCGAGACCGCTCCGGCCGCGGCAACGCGTGATATGTATCTCGATGCCGATGGCCAGCCGATCCAAGGTGCCAGCCTGCACGGCTGGAAGTCCGCCGGTGTCCCCGGTTCGGTGCTGGGTTTCGACACCGCGCTGGCGAAGTACGGCACGATGCCGCGACGGGCGGTGATGGCTCAGGCGATCCGGCTGGCGCGCCAGGGGTTTATCCTGACCGCCGCCGATGCCGACATCCTGGCGAGAGGCGCGCCGCTGCTGCGGCAAAACCCGGCCGCGGCGCGCATCTTCCTGCGACCGGACCGATCGCCGCTGCAGGCCGGCGACCGGTTGCGCCAGCCGGAACTGGCGCTGACCCTGCAGGCCATTTCCAGCCACGGGCCCGATGCGTTCTACCAGGGCAAGATCCCCCAGGCGGTCGAAGCTGCCTCCCGCGCGGGGGACGGCGTCATTACCGCGGCCGATTTCGCAGCGTATCGGGTTACCGAATCGGCGCCGCTGAGCTGCACCTATCGCGGCCACGTCGTCGAGTCGGCGCCCCCACCTTCCTCCGGCGGAGCGACGATCTGCGAGACACTCAATATCCTGGAGGGGTATGACCTTCGCGGCATGGGCTTCCATTCGGCCGAGGCGATCCATGTCATGACCGAGGCGTTCCGGCTGGCGTTCTTCGACCGCAACACCTACCTGGGCGATCCGGCGTTCGTCCATGCTCCGCTGGGCCGCCTGATGTCCGGGAGCTACGCGGCACGCCTGCGCGGGCAGATCGGCGAGAAGGCGACATCATCGATCAGCCTGGGGCCGGCCGTCGCGCCAGCGGGGGAGCGGCAGGAGACGACGCATTTCTCGGTCATCGACAAGATGGGCGGCGCGGTGGCCGTCACCTACACGATCAACGGCGGCTTCGGTGCGGGGGTGATCGCCGGCAACACCGGCTTCCTGATGAACGACGAGATGGACGACTTCACCACCAAGCCAGGTGCGCCCAACCAGTTCGGCCTGGTGCAAGGCGAGGCCAACGCCATCGCGCCCGGTAAGCGGCCGCTGTCCTCGATGGCGCCGACGATCGTGCTGAAAGGCGACGGGTTGAAGCATGGTCCGGTGGAGATGGTTCTGGGGTCGCCTGGCGGGCCGCGGATCATCACCGCGATCGTGGAAACGATCCTCAATATCATCGACTACGGGATGGATCCGCAGGAGGCGGTGGATGCGCCTCGGCTGCACCATCAGTGGATGCCGGACGTGCTGTACGCCGAACCGTTTGCGATTTCGCCTGATACCAGGCCGTTGCTGGAGCAGATGGGGTATCACATTCAGCAGCAGAAGCCGTCGGGGGCTGTGGCGCTGATCGCCTCCGGTACTTTGGGGGGGCCGAAGTCCATTGCGTTGGGTGCTGATTCTGTCGCGACCCATGCGCCGCAGCCGGATGTGTTTTATGGTGCGAACGATTCCCGGCGTCCTGCGGGGGTTGCCTTGGCGCCTTAGGGTCGGTTGGGGCGCGTTTGGGCTGGGGAGCGGCGGCCGAGATGGAGATACTATCCATCGACGAGCCGGTGCATCTGACCAACCGACAGGCCGACGTCGCGATTCGCGTCGTCTACGAACGCAGCGCCCTACCGCTCAATCTTCACGCCTGAAGGGACCGGAGCTGTTCGGCAGCGTCTACATGTCCCGCGACCTGCTTGCCGCATGGCGCGCGGGAGCGGCTGATCGCATCCGGTGGATCGTCAGGAGCAGGGATGGCGTCTCGGACTGGGCGCGCGAGGGTGAGATTCCCACCGTGGAGGTTCCGTTCAGGACCACGGACGCCGAGGCGCAGATCGTTGCGGTGCGGCAGGGGTTCGGAATGACGACGCTGCCCTGCTTCGTCGGAGATGCCGACAAGCTGCTGGTGCGGGTGCCGGGGACTGCCCTATGCCTGTTCGGAACGCTCTGGCTCCTCACGCAGGGCGAGACGCGCAAGACGAAGCGCGTGCGGCTATTTACGGAGTTCGTATCCCGCGGGCTCGCCGGGTACGTGCCGCTTCTCGCGGGGCTGGCCTATTCCAGCAACTGACGAGCGGCAGGTCGCCAACCAGACTAGTCGGCGTTTCACTTCTGGTCGTTAGAGCCAGCTCCGACCAGGTGCGTCCTATCATTCCGTGGTTTCGCGGGTCGTGGATGTCTTCGACAGGAGTTACCAAGCTGGGGTTTGGGACCACGGATGAACACGGATGCCCCCGGGTGCGATTGCCCTGGGTGCGATTGCCCTGGGAGCGATTGCCCTTGGAGCGATTGCCCTGAGGGCGTGCATTTTCCCGTTGTGTTCTTGGGCGATGTATGTTACAGATATGGACCGTATTATGAACGAGCCTATTTGCTTAGCCCTTTTTTCGAGCGCTCCATGGCCTCTTTCGCATCACAGCCAAACCCGGTCGACCGCCGCTGCTTGAACGTCCCCCGCTCCAGGCTGCCATTCTGTCTGGCCGGTTCGGGTGGGGATGCCAGCGTGGCCTGCACGGTCACCCTGAAACTGACTAAC
>JAQGHW010000773.1 GCA_028291505.1 Rhodopila sp.
CGCGCACATTCGTTGCACCATGGACCGATCCTGCTACGCGTCGGAAGGTCAGGGAGCCGCTGGGTGTATGGGACAGCCCGACACTTGACCAAGCGCGAGAGGCAGACCGCTGGCCTTGGTGCGGCAACCTCATGAGAGGGCAGCTATAGGGGGTGGCCACGTTCCTCCATGTGCAGGATCATACGAACGTGCGGCGCTGGGCCGAAACTATCGCCGCGCGGCCGACCGTAAACTCGGGCGCATGGTCAACCGCGTCAGGGCGCGTGGCTACGGGATGCACGACGCGCTCATCGCTCTCGGTTGCCATGCGAAGGCCGTTCCGGGTGATGGCAGCGAGGTGCGTCTCGTTCACGTCAAGTAACGTGACCCGCGCGCCGCCGGACGCCAGGCCAGGTGCTGGTTGGAGGCGTTGGCCTTGCGCCAAAGCATGGCCACCGCAACGGCCTCCGTTCGAAAAGCAGAGATTCGAGGGAGCGCTTGACCGCCGTTTGGTCGGGCCAGTATGGGGTGGAAGACAGGATCTCGATTCGCGCCGGGTCGGCGCATCCTTTCGCGCGCCGATTGACAATCGAGGGAATCCCACCTGAAGTGGTCAGTTCGACTTCCAACCAGGAGAGTGTGGACCGAACATGAAGCGTCGTGATTTTCTCAAGACCACAGCTGCAGGGGCCACGGTTCTGGCGGCGCCGCATGCGGTGCGGGCGCAAGGTGCGGGCGTCCTGAAATTCGTGCCGCAGGCCGATCTCGCGGTGCTCGATCCGGTCTATGCAACGGCCTATGTCACGCGCAACCACGCCTTCCTCGTTTATGACACGCTGTATGGCATCGACGAAACCTACCAACCCCAGCCGCAGATGGTCGAAGGCCACGTCATCGAGAACGATGGCAAGCTGTGGACGCTGACCCTGCGCGACGGGCTGCTGTTCCATGATGGCCAGAAGGTGCTGGCGCGCGACGCCATCGCCAGCATCAAGCGCTGGGCGGCGCGCGATGCGTTCGGCGCTTCGTTGATGGCGGTCACCGATGAACTATCGGCACCATCGGACAAGCAGATCCGCTTTCGCCTGAAGCGACCGTTTCCCGCCCTGCCGCTGGCGCTGGGGCGCGGCAGCAACACCATGCTGCCGATCATGCCCGAGCGGTTCGCGGCGACGCCGGGCACGCAGCAAGTGACCGAGATGGTGGGCAGCGGACCTTACCGGTTCCTGGCCGACGAGCGTGTTTCCGGCTCACGCGCCGCCTATCGCCGCTTCGAGGGCTACGTGCCACGCGGCTCCGGCGTGTCGAGTTTCACCGCCGGTCCCAAGATCGCCACGGTCGAGCGGATCGAGTGGCATACCATCCCGGATGCGGCGACGGCGGCCGCGGCCCTGCAGGAGGGGGAGGTGGATTGGTGGGAACAACCCATTCCCGACCTGTTGCCACTGCTGCGCAGGAATCCGAAAATCACCACCGAGATTATCGATCGCGCCGGCAATATCGGCATCATGCGGCTGAACAGCCTGTATCCGCCGTTCGACAATCCGGCGGTCAAGCACGCGCTGCTGGGGGCCATCAACCAAGCGGATTTCATGCAGGCGGTGGCAGGCATGGATCCACAGACGTGGAGTACCGGTGCCGGTGTGTTCCCACCCGGCACGCCGCTCGCCAATACCGCCGGGATGGAGGTGTTCTCCGACAATCCGGATTACGATCGCGTCAAACACGAACTCGCGGCGGCGGGCTATCGCGGCGAAAAGGTCACGTTCATTGCCGCCACCGATTTCCCGGCGATCAACGCGCTGTGTGAGGTGAGTGCGGACATGTTCCGCAAGGCCGGCATCGCTCTCGACTATCAGGCGACGGATTGGGGTTCGGTGACCACCCGGCGCAACAAGCAGGAGCCGCCGGACCAGGGCGGTTGGAACGCCCATTGCACCTATACGGCGGGTTACGACCTGCTCACGCCCGGTTCCAACTTCTCGCTGAACGCCATCGGACGCGCGGGCTTTGTCGGATGGCCAACCAACGCCAGGCTCGCCGCGCTGCGCACTGCCTGGTTCGACGCGCCCGATCTGGCGGCGCAACAGAAAATCTGTGTCGATATTCAAACGGAGTTCATGCGCGACCCGCCCTATCTGCCGCTCGGCCAATTCTTTGCCCCCACCGCCTATCGCAAGACCATCTCGGGCATCCCACGTGGGGCGTTCTCGCTGTTCTGGGGTATCAAGATGGCCTGACCGGCCGCCGGTATGGACCTTCCGGTAGCGGGCAAACTGCTTCCGCGGATCGCTGAAGCCGGAACAATCTCGTGCACCGATGGCCGCTCGGCTTGTTGCCGACCGCTGGTAGGGCATGTCCCCGGCGACGCCTGATCTTCGGCCGATGTTCCCTGATGGAGCCGATCGTCCCCTGGCCTGCGCGAGACACGAGAGCGGTGTCGACTTCCTGGCCGTCCGACGGCACATTCATGCTCGAATGCCTTAATGGAGACGCTGATGCGATACGACGTGATCCTGCGCAATGGCCGCGTGCTTGACCCGAACAGCGGGCATGACGGCACAGCCGACATTGCCTTTACGGGCGGGAAGGTCGCCGCCGTCGGCACACTCGACGGGACGGCGGAGCAAGAGCGGGATGTCAGTGACTGCATCGTCATGCCGGGGATGATCGACTTCCACACCCATGTCTACTGGGGCGGCACCTCCATCAGCATCGACGCCGACGCGCTGGCGCGGCGCAGCGGCACTACCACGTGGCTCGACGTGGGCTCCGCCGGGCCGGGCAATTTCCTTGGCTTCCGCAAGCACGTCATCGAGCCGAGCCAGACCCGTATTCTGGCCTATCTGCACGTCTCGCATGCCGGCATCTTCGCCTTCTCGCCGACAGTGATGGTCGGGGAGAGCCAGGACCTGCGCCTGATGGACACCGAACGCTGTGCCCAGGTGGCGCTGGAGCATCCGGACCTGATCCGTGGCGTCAAGGTACGGATCGGCGCCAATACCAGCGGCGTGAATGGACTGGCTCCGCTGTATCATGCCATCGAGGCCGCTGACCGCGCCGGCCTGCCGGTGATGTGCCACATCGACCATCCGCCGCCGCGCTACAGCGACGTGCTGGCGGAGTTACGGCCCGGTGACGTGCTGACCCATTGCTTTCGCCCGTTCCCCAATGCCCCCGTCCATGCGGACGGCAGGGTGAAGGAGGCGTGCTGGCAGGCGCGGGAGCGGGGGGTCGTGTTCGACATCGGCCACGGCAAGGGGGCCTTTAGCTTCGCCGTCGCGGAGGCCATGCTGGCGGCCGGCTTCCCGCCGGACATCATCAGTTCGGACGTCCACGTGCTGTGCATCGATGGCCCTGCCTACGACAACCTGGTGACGATGTCGAAATTCCTCTGCCTCGGCATGGACCCGACTGAGATCGTCCGTGCCGTCACCGCCACGCCGGCCCGCTTGCTGAAGCGGCCCGACCTGGCGGATCTGATGCCGGGCAGCACGGGGGATGCGACGGTGCTGCGGATCGAGGACGGTCAGTTCACCTTCATCGACGTGCTGAAGCAGACGATGACGGGCCGACGGCGTTTTGCCCTCGACAGCATGGTGATCGGCGGCCGGCTATGGCACACGGCCGATTGAAGGCGGGCCGGAACGAAGGACGGCCGTCCCGCCTGATGGCCCGCTGCGTGGCGCCGATGTTCAACTGGTGGACGCCGTTCGTTCGGTTGACCGGCATCGGCCGTCGCGCATCAAATTGACGACGCCATCGCGGATGTTGCGGATGCCGTGAGCCTGCTCGATTTCATTTCAGCTCGAAATACTCCAGGTTGCCGTTCCCCTCGTGCGGGGGTTGTCCAGGTAATTTCAGCGTTAGTGGGCTTTCGAAACGCGAATACCAAGGCTTTTTTGACATGATCGTCGCGGCCATCTTTATGATAAACGATTGATCCGAAAGAAGATTGCCAGACGTCAGGAGGCGGTCGGAAATCTTGAATTCGGCTCGACTTCCATCAGCGGTGGCGAAGGAGACCCCTGAGGTGATGGGACGCTCATGCTTTGGATCGGGATGGCGTACGAGGCAGCCCTCCTCCGCCGATACGTCAGACCCGTAAGAGTTTACCTGCACCTGATGGTCATCAGCGACGAAGAAGAGTGGAATACGGGTCCCGCCGACAGATTCCTTGCCGTGGATATCGGAGGCGATGACCGTGTGGCCGTCGCTCAGGCCGCGTCCCCACCACCAGTTGTCGAATAGATTGGCCGGTGAAACATTGCCCCAGTTGTGGTCGTGATAACCACTGCCGGTGACCTGGCGGGTCACGCCGTCGGCGGTCAGCGTCCCCGTTACAGCGCCCTCCGGCACGGCCACGAGCCATGCGAAGAACCTGTCGCCCGCCTTGATGTAGCCCGTTGCAGGGC
>JAQGHW010000774.1 GCA_028291505.1 Rhodopila sp.
AGTCCCGGTCTTTGCGTCGCTTACCAAGGCCGCCGCTCAGGAGCCGCCGGCGATATATGTCGCACACCAGGGGGCATGAAAGCAGGAAGTGGAATCCCGGAGGGCGCTTGCCGCTCCCGTTGCCGGACACCTGCCGCTTTTTCCCGTGCGCCGCCGTTTCCGAGCCATGACAAATCCTCCTGGACCTCACTGAGGTCCAGGGACGCCCCGGAGTAGCTACATCGGCAGGCTCGGGCGGCGCAGCGCGTCCACTACCGCTTGCACACGATCCACGATAGACCTGTGTCCAGGCTGGTCACCGTGCGCGGCTGCCCTGGTGCCGCCGTCTATAGGCATGACGTGATTCATACTAAAGAGGTCCTGGAGCAGCGTGTGAGCGAGCGGACAACTGAACTGGAAATCGCCAATCGCCGGTTGACCGCCGAAATCGAGCAGCGTCAGCGTACCGAGGAAGGACTCCGCGCCAGCGAAGCCCGCTACCGGCTGCTCTACAATCGCACGCCGATGGCCCTGCAATCCGTGGATGCCGATGCGCGGCTGATCGACGTCAACGATACCTGGCTCGACATGTTCGAATGCACGCGGGATGAGGCCATCGGCCGCTCGCCAGCGGACTTCATGACCCCGGAGTCGGCGGAACGATACCGCACCCAGGCATGGCCCGAGATGCTCGCCAGCCGTGGGCAGCAACGGGTGGTGGATTACCAGTTTCAGACCCGGTCGGACCGGGTGTTCGATGGCCGCCTGGCTGCGTCCGGGGAGTTCGATGCCGAGGGCCGGTTCGTCCGTAGCTGGGCGGCGATTGCGGATGTCACCGTGGAAAAGCGCGTCGACCGCGATCTACGGCAGGCGCAGCGGATGGAAGCGGTCGGTCAGCTCACAGCAGGGATCGCCCACGACTTCAACAATCTGCTGACCGCGATCCTGGGCAACCTGGAGCTGATGGCGAAACGACCCCCCGCGTCTGACCCCGCGGACCAACCCAGGGACCAGGCCCGCACCGACCGGCTGATCGCGGGTGCCCGAAGCGCCGCGCAGAGAGGGGCGAAATTGACCGCCCAGCTCCTCGCCTTCTCGCGGCAGCAAACGATCGCCACCGAACCGGTCGATCTGAACCGGCTGATCGACGAAATGTTGCCGCTGCTTCGTGGCACGATCGGTGCCAATATCGGAATCAACCTCCAGGCAGGGCCGGGTTTGTCGGCCGCCCTGGCGGACCCGGCACAATTGGAACTGGCACTTCTGAACCTGGCGATCAACGCGCGGGATGCGATGCCCGGCGGCGGCGCCATCACCATCGAAACCATGAATGTCACTCTCGGCGAACCGGTTTTCGCCGAACAGCCCGCGGCGGGGGACTATGTCGCCGTGCGTGTGTCCGACACCGGGACGGGCATACCGGATGCCGTGCGCGAAAGAATGTTCGAGCCATTTTTCACCACCAAGGAGGTCGGCAAGGGTTCCGGTCTCGGCCTGCCGCAGGTTCTCGGTGTGGTCAAGCAGCTTGGTGGAGGCCTTGCGGTCCGCTCCGCCCCCGGCGAGGGCACCTGCATCTCCATTTTTCTGCCGCGCGCCGGCGATCTGACAACGCCCACGACCGAGGCACCCACCACCCATACAGCGGCGACACCGATGCGCCGCGCGCGCATCCTTCTCGTGGACGACGACGCCGAAGTGCGATCGATCGCCGCCACCATGTTGCGCGACGCCGGCTACCAGGTCGTGGAGGCATCATCGGGTGCGTCCGCCCTGGACACGTTGGAGCGAGCCGATGACCCAACCGACCTGGTACTGGCGGACATCGCCATGCCCGGAATCAATGGTGTGGAATTCGCCACGATCGTATGGCGCACCTGGCCCGCCCTGCCGGTTCTCCTGATGACAGGGTACGCGGACAGCGATCTGCCGCGGAACGGGGCTGAGCACCACGTGCTCCGGAAACCATTCGGAGCGGCGGAACTGATGGACAAAGTAGACCAGGTGATGGCGGGCGGCTGCGGCGCGGCCAACTGAACCAACCGCCAATGGCCCGACCAATGCGCACCATACTTCCGTAACATCGGTGTCACGTGCTACCCGGCGCGGCGATGAAGTCCCTGCTGCGCACACCTCGAGCCCAGACCATACTGGCGGCCCTTCTGGGGTTCTACCTGACGTTCGCGCTTCGTACCACGCGCTGGACGCTGGATGGGCAGGAGCATTTTCGTCCCTTCGGCAGCGGTGCCCCGGCGGTCTTTGCCTTCTGGCACGAATTCCTGCCGCTGACGCCGGCGTTGTCGCTGATCGCCCGCCGCATGCCGTTCTATCGTCCGATACCAATTCATACGCTGGTCAGCCAGCACCGCGACGGCAGGTTCATCGCCGCCGTCGTGCGGCGTTTCGGCATCCAGCCGATCCTGGGCTCTTCCTCGCGAGGCGGTGCGGCTGGACTGCGCAACCTGCTGGCGGTACTACGGCAAGGCGACATGATTGGTATAACGCCGGATGGTCCCCGCGGCCCGCGCCGTCAGGCCGCTTTCGGGGTCGCCCAGCTTGCCGCGCTGTCCGGCGTGCCGGTCGTGCCGCTTGCCGCGCGCACCAGCCGGCGCATTCAGCTCAATACCTGGGACCGCATGCCGGTGCCGCTGCCGTTCGGCCGAGGCGTCGTGGTCTGCGGTCCGGCTATAAGTGTGCCGCGTCACGGCTGGAAGGATGCCGTCCCAGCGATAACCGACGCACTGAACCGAACCGCTGAGCGGGCGGAGCTCCTGTGTCCGGCATGACCACCCCGGTTTTGGCCTCCCGCGTTCTGGCCACCAGCGTCCTGGCCACCGGCTGGACCGTCGCGGCTACTCTGTTGGCCCCGGCACTCCGCCTCAACCTGCGCCGGCGCGCCGTCACCGGCCGCGAAATCGCCGCCAGGCTGCCGGAACGCCGGGGCATCGACCCGACGCCGCGCCCGGCCGGCCCTCTGCTGTGGATGCACGCCTCCAGCGTGGGCGAAACCGTGTCGATCCTGCCGGTGCTGGAGGCACTGCGTCACCGGGTAAAGGTCCTGCTGACCACCGGAACCGTGACCTCCCAGGCGCTGCTGGACCAGCGCATTCCGGAGCAAGGCCTGTCGGGCGACGTGCTGCACCGCTTCGCGCCGCTGGATGTGCCGTCCTGGGTCGGACGGTTCCTGTCGCACTGGCGGCCCGACGCCGCCTGCTTCGTCGAAAGCGAGTTATGGCCCAATCAGCTAGCCGCCTGCCAGGCGATGGGCGTCCCCCTGATGCTGGTCAATGCCCGAATGTCGGATCGCAGTTTCGGCTACTGGCAGCGTGTCCCGAAACTTGCCCGCCGCGTGCTGGGCGGCTTCGCGCTCGTCCAGGCGCGAGGCGACCAGGACGCCGAACGGCTGAAAGCATTGGGTGCGCCGCATGTCGAAAGCCCGGGCGATCTCAAATTCGCCGCCCCGCCGCTGCCGGTGGACCAGACGGAATTCGATCGGTTGAGCAAGGCCCTGACCGGCCGCCCCGTCTGGCTCGCCGCCAGCACGCATCCGGGTGAGGAGGCCATAATCGCCGCCACGCATCGGGCGCTCGCCCCAAGGTATCCGAACTTGCTCACGATCATCGCCCCGCGGCATCCGGACCGAGGACCCTCGCTCGCCGCGGAATTAGCCGCACCGCGCCGCGCAGCCGAACAGCAGCCACCGCCTGGCGAGGGGATATGGATCGTCGATACCGTGGGCGAACTCGGCTTGTGGTATCGGATCGCGCCGATCGCCTTTGTCGGCCGCAGCCTGGTAGCCCCCGGCGGTGGCCAGAACCCGCTGGAGCCCGCTCGGCTCCGCTGCGCCATCGCCGTCGGACCGCACACCGGCAATTTCAGCGACCACGTGGCTCTGCTGCGTGATGCCGGCGGCCTCGTGGAAGTCGCGAATGGCGCCGCACTGACCCAGTTCGTCGCGGCGATGCTCGATAGCCCGGACCAATGCCGGCGGCTGGGTCAGCACGCAGCTGCGTCCGTATGCCGCCACGCCGATCTGCCCGCCCGCACGGCCGAGGCACTGTTGTCGCTTCTGCCCGGTCGAATGGCGTGAAGGTGGGATAACGGGAAGCCCGGCGGTCAGCTTTGAGATATACCCGTACCCAGTGATACCAGCGGCCCGCCAATTCGACGAAGAGTCAGTCCTTCGGGCCGTTGGTATATTATCAGCCGACGGCATGGTGCCCAGGATGACAATGACGCACGGTGACCGTTCGGCCTCCTGGCTCGCGAGGTCCAACGCAGGCAAAGGCAGGGGGTCGATGTCTAGGCCGCATTTCGTTCATTCTTCCTTCATTTTCAGCGCGGAGGCAGAACGAGGGCCACGGTGGGCCACGGAGAGTCGCTGTGCTCAGGCATCGACATTCGGCGGACCCAGCCTGTCGACAGGGCAGGATGAACCGATCCTGTTTCCCGCCGGCGCTCGGATCCAATGGGACAAACCCCGGGAATGGCCTGCGGCGCTTCATCGGCCGATACGGCCCCACTCCTCCGAGGCCCTTCGTGGCCCTCGATCGTCCTCCGTGTTGAAAAGCCCGGGCCGTGCAACCCAACCGGCGTCAAATGGTTGGATGACATCAGCCGGCCGCACCCCTCCACGAACCCGAAATGCGAACACCCTGATCCATCCCGCGAGGCCTGTTCCGGCGATTGCGGTAAAGACCCGACCTCCCCGAACACGCCCTGACGATGCTTAGGGCCCCATCCTTCTGGTCGCGCGACGGCGTGCTCC
>JAQGHW010000798.1 GCA_028291505.1 Rhodopila sp.
TCGACACCGGCAGGAATACCGACAGTGGCACCGTCCAGCTCTCATATTGCGCCACCAGGAACAGGTAGGAGAACACCAGCGCAAGGATGAACGCGGCGCACTCCTGGCCGGCCGACTGAAGCTCCTGGTAGGTCATGCCGGTCCATTCATAGCCGTACCCGGACGGCAGGCGTTGCGCCGCCACCTGTTGCATGGCTGCGATCGCCTGGCCGGAGCTGACGCCCGGCGTTGCCTGCCCGTTGATTAGCACCGCCGGATACAGATTGTAGCGGGTGACCGCGTCGGGGCCTTGTATCGTCGTGACCGTCACCACGCTGCGCAGCGGCACCAGCGCGCCCGCGGTGCTACGCACATACAGCCGGTCGATGTCGTCGATCCGTTGGCGGAAATCCGCCGAGTCCTGGACGATCAGTCGGAACACGTTCTCCTGGACCACGTCGCGGTCCTGCACAGCGAAGACAACCCGGATGGGTTCCATCTGCTCCACCGTCGCCAGCGCCGCCGACGCCGGCGTCAGCAGGGTGCCAACGGAGAACAGAGCCTTCCCGATGCGCCCGTCCAGCGGCGACAGGATCTTGATGTACCCGAGGTTGATCGCCGTCGTCGTCAGGTTGGCCTTGGCCGCCTCCACGTCGGCGGCATCGCTGTCGCGCGTGGCCCGCGCCTGGTCCAGTGTCGCCTGCGGCGCGAAGCCTTGCTGGTTCAGCCGCGCCTGGCGCTGGTATTCGGTATCGGCCTGGAGGTAAGTTGCCTGCGCCTTTGCCGCCTGCACCGCGGCCGTGTACGGCGCATTCTCCAGTTCGAACAGGATCTGGCCGGCTTTCACCTCGCCGCCCTCGGTGAAATCCACCTTTTCCAGATAGGCGGTGACGCGAGCCATGACCTGGACCGACTGGATCGCCTCGACATGGCCGACATAGGTGCTGACCGGCGCGACATCCTGGACCGTCACCGTGTCCACCGTCACCGCGGGGGCGGTCGGTGCCGGCTGAGCGTCGCCGGCCCGCGTAAGCGCCAGCGCGCCCAGTAACACGACGACAGCGGTGCTGCGTAAGGCCCGCGGCCGCATCGCCCCTACACCGGCCGGCGCGGCGCGTGCGATCCCGTCCCGCGAGCCGGTGTTCGCCCGGGACGCCTGGATCGCACGCATCGTCGTCATGCCGGATGGCTACTCTGCTACCCCAAGGACGATCTTGCCGCGCACATGGCCCGTTTCCAGACGTTGCTGCGCTAGGCGCGCTTCGGCCAACGGATAGGCGTCGGACACGACCGGACGGACCCTGCCTTCATCGATCAGCCGCCCTATTTCCACAAGCTGAGCGGGATTGGGCTGGGCTCGGTACCCTACGCCGCGCACGCCGGCCTGGTTCGCCTTTTCCTGCGGCGGCGCCCCAAGCGCGGAAACCAGCATTCCGCCCCGCTTCAGCACCGACCACGATCGCTCCTGTGTCTCCCCCGCGACCAAATCCAGGACCAGATCAACGTCTCTTGCTACCTCCTCGAAGCGTTCAGACTGATAGTTGATGGCCCGGTCGGCTCCGAGTTCGTGGACAAAGTCGATGTGGCGGGCTGATACGGTGGTCAACACCGTGGCCCCCCGCACCTTGGCGAACTGAATCGCGAAATGGCCAACCCCGCCCGACCCGCCATGGATCAAGACGGTCTGGCCAGCCTGAAGCTGCCCATGGTCAAACAGCCCCTGCCACGCCGTAAGCGCCGCGAGCGGAACCGCCGCCGCCCTGATGTGGGAAAGATGCACCGGCTTGGGCGCCGCTTCCCCGGGCTTCAGGACGACGTAATCTGCATAGCTCCCACGATCCAGGCCGCCGATCAGCGCATAGACGGCGTCGCTCTGCCGGAACGCATTCGTTCCGGGCCCGATGGCCTCGATCGTTCCGGACAGGTCGCGACCGAGTGTAAGCGGCAGCATATCCGGTGTGATCCCGGGCACGGCGCCACGGCGGATCTTGTAGTCGATCGGATTCACGCTCGCGCCGTGGATGCGGACCAGCAACTCGTTCTCACCCGGTTGCGAAATCGGCACGTCATTCAGCTCCAGGACTTCCGGATCGCCAAACCGATGAATGCGTATCGCCCTCATGTCGTCATCACCCTCGACTGCAGTACATTACTTAGCTGGCATATGTACAGAGAAATTCTCCGCCAATATTCAAGGCCTCACGAGTGCGAGGGCTTGTGCTTCGGATCGCTCGGGGAAATACCGGAAACCGCGTATCGCGACATTGACGGCCGTCAAGTCACCGACAGATCCAATCGGGCTAGGGTTACGCGATGACGCAGCGCCGTAACCTATGCAGCGATAGTACAACCGAACCACGGCAAGTTCCGGCGAACCCCCGGCGCCGGACCGGTGCGGCTCCGGCCGAAAGCCATGCCGAACATCCCGAAGAGGCCGGAGGTTTCGCTAAACGGCCACGGCCGGTATGACCGCCGGAGGCAGCCACCGATGACCGAAACGATCATCCTGGCTCGGGCGCAATTCGCTTTCACGGTTGGCTTCCATATCCTCCTGCCGACGTTCAGCATCGGCCTGGCAAGCTATCTGGCGGTGCTGGAGGGTTTGTGGCTCACCACCGGCCGGCAGGTCTATTTCGACGTCTACAAATATTGGCTGCGCATCTTTGCTGTCGGCTTCGCCATGGGCGTCGTCTCGGGCGTGGTCTTGTCATACCAGTTCGGCACCAACTGGGCACGATTCTCCGACACAGCCGGTCCAATCGTCGGGCCGCTGATGGCTTATGAGGTGCTTACCGCCTTCTTCCTCGAGGCCGGCTTCCTTGGGGTAATGCTGTTCGGCCTGAAGCGTGTCGGCCCACGGCTGCATTTCGTTGCTACCTGTGTTGTCGCCGTAGGCACGCTGATCAGTGCGTTCTGGATCCTGTCCGCGAACTCCTGGTTGCAAACGCCTGCCGGCTACGCGATGACGCCGAACGGTCGCTTCGTCCCAGCTGACTGGTGGCGGATCGTCTTCACCCCATCGTTCCCGTATCGACTCGTGCACATGGTACTGGCCTCCTATCTGTCGGTCGCGTTCGTTGTCGGGGCCGTCGCCGCCTGGCATCTCCCGCGCGGCCGGCAATGCGAGATCGCGCGCCTGATGTTCTCCATGGCCATGTGGATGGCGCTGATCGTGGCGCCGATCCAACTCATCGCCGGCGACATGCACGGCCTCAACACGCGCGACTACCAACCCGCCAAGCTCGCCGCCATGGAAGGCGACTTCGATACGGAGCCGGGCACGCCGCTGATCCTGTTCGGGATGCCGGACCTCGACGCGGCGCGCACCGATTGGGCCGTCCCGATCCCGCATCTGGGCGCGCTGATCATCACCCATAGCTGGAACGGCGCGGTGCGTGGTCTGAAATCCTTTCCCCGCCAGGATTGGCCGCCCGCCCCCTACATCTTCTGGTCTTTCCGCGTGATGGTGGGGATCGGCCTGCTGATGATCACCCTCGGCGGCTGGAGCCTGATTCAGCGCGTCCGGAGCCGTCTCTATGAAGACTCGTGGCTGCTGCGCGCGGCCGTGGCAATGGGACCTGCCGGCTTCATCGCGGTGCTGGCCGGCTGGACAACCACCGAGGTTGGCCGCCAGCCGTTCACCGTGTTTGGGGTGCTGCGCACGGCCGACAGTACCTCGCCAATCGCGCTGCCCGCTGTCGCGACCTCGTTCGCCGCGTTCGTGGTCGTCTATTCCATCGTGTTCGGAACAGGGTTTGTTTACATCCTGCACCTGATGCGTCGCCCACCCGGCGTGGGGACCACGGAAACGGGTGTCCTGCAAGCCGGCGCCATGCCGGCAGACGCGCTTGGGCCGGGACCGCACCCGGCACTCGGGGGATAGGGCATGGCCTATTGGCTTCCCGTCGTCTGGGCCGCCGTCATCGCTTTTGCCGTGCTGGCCTATGTCCTGCTCGACGGCTTCGATCTCGGCATCGGCATCCTTTTCGCGGTTCAACCCCGTGAGGAAGACCGCGACGTCATGGTCAACAGCGTCGCCCCGGTCTGGGATGGCAATGAAACCTGGCTTGTGCTCGGCGGCGGCGGCCTGTTCGCGACGTTCCCGCTGGCCTATGCGGTCATCATGTCGGCAATGTACCCCACCATCATCGGCATGCTCCTGGCGCTGGTGTTCCGCGGGGTCGCCTTCGAGTTCCGCTTTCGCGCGCAGACTACCCGCGGACGACGCGCCTGGGATCTCGGCTTCCAGGTGGGCTCCACCGTCGCCGCTTTCTGCCAGGGCATGACGCTCGGCGCCTTGTTGCAGGGCGTCCGCGTCGTGGACCGGATGTACACCGGTGGTTGGCTGGACTGGCTGGACGCATTCACCGTGCTGTGCGGGATTGCCCTCGTGCTTGGTTACGCGCTGCAAGGCGCCTGCTGGCTTATCCTGCGCACCGAGGGCGAGCTACAGCGTTCCGCTCGTTCGTATGCGCGGGCCCTGGGGCTGGCAGTGTTGGGGCTGATCGTCGTGATCAGTCTGTGGACCCCGATGCTGAACGACATCTACTGGAAGCACTGGTTCATCTTCCCACAAATCCTGCTCACCGCCCCGGTGCCGATCCTGGTGATCCTGGTGGCATGGGCATTCTGGCGCGCGCTCCAGCGGCATGACGACCTCGTGCCCCTCCTCTGCGCGCAGGCATGGTTCCTTCTGTGCTACGCCGGATTGGGGATCAGCATCTGGCCGATGATCGTGCCGCCATCAATCTCGATTTGGGATGCTGCTGCGCCACCATCCTCGCAGCTCTTCCTGCTGGTTGGCGCGGTAATCCTGCTGCCGATGATCCTTGGCTACACCAGCTTTTCCTATTGGACGTTTCGCGGGAAGGTTCGCGCCCGGGAGTACTACCAGTAATGGCGGAGCAGGCTGTTGCACAGTCGCCCGCGGCAGGGAACATGGGCATATGGAACGATGTGGCCAGCATGAACTGGTCGGAGTTCCGCCCTTTCGCGGCGCTGGCGTGCCTTCCCGCCATCGTATTGCTAATTGTGTTTGGCTTGGCGCTCGACAACATGACTGCTGCGCTGGCCGCGAGTTCGGGCGCGTTGGTCGTGGGCTTCGGTGCCTTCCAGCAGGACTTTCGCGACCCCGCCGAACCGATGCTTCTGGTTTGCCTCGGCATGAGTATCTCCGCCGGAATCGGCACTCTGGCACGCGCATCGCTGCCCCTGGATCTGACTTGCGTTGCTTTGTGGGGTTTCGGTCTGGGCCTGATGAACATCGTCGGCCGAGGACCCGGCTGGCTTGCCCTGCAAGGCAGCACGGCTCTGGTGATCGCGGCGGCGTTTCCGGCGACGCCGATTTATGCCGCCTGGCGCTTCGCTCTGGTGCTCGCGGGTGGCGCGGTGCAAGTGTTCGTCGTGCTGGCCATTCGCTCGCTTGGCCCGGGACGCCTTTTTACGCCTAAGCCGAATGCACCTTTCACCGTGGGAAATATCCTTTCGCAGGTACGCGCCATAAGCGTGGGTCGCACGCCCGGGCTAGGGCACGCCATCACCATGGCTCTGGCGGTCAGCGTGGCGGAGCTGCTTTATCGCGTGCTTGACATGCCAAACGGCTACTGGGTGCCGATGACCGTGCTGCTGATTCTTCGTCCGGTCGCCAGGGAAACCGCCGCTCGAGCGGTCGCCCGGTTGATCGGCACGGTATGCGGCGCCGGCTTGCTGACGCTGCTCATGGCGCTGTTGCGTCCGTCCGTCCCGGTTCTGGTGGGTCTGCTCGCCGCTACGGCCTGGACCTGTTACGCATTCCTGCGGGTGAATTTCGCGATCCTGAGCCTGGCGATCACCATGTACGTGGTGCTGTTGTTCGCGATCGCCGGGCTGCCCGAACCAGTGGTCGCGCTTCACCGCGCGGTGGCAACACTGCTGGGTGGGCTGATCGCCTTGTTCGCGCACATGGTGGGTATCGCGGCGACCCAACTTTGGGAGCTCAAGCATCTTTTCCGCCGGCATAACGCGTGAGCAGCGCGGCGAAAGTGCTCAGTCCCGGCATCGCAGCCGCTTATTGATGGGCATCAACGCGACGCGTTGTCGCCAGATTCTATGCTGATCCTAACTCACTGGCGCGGGATGCCACAATGGCCGTAATGGGCGTGACGAAGTTCGAACGTTTCTTCCGTGCTGCAGCAGAACTGGACGTCGACAAGCAGGACATCAAACGCTACAGCGACTTCGTCAATCACAAGATCTATGACCTGCTGCTTCGTGGCGAAGCCGCCGCGAAAGCGAATGGCCGCGATATCGTCGATCCGCAGGACCTGCCGATCACCAAAGGGTTACAGGAATGCATCCACACGTTCAAGAAACTCGAGGCAGAAATCGAGCTGGAGTCTATCCTGGAGCACATCACCGCAAGCCCGCCGCTCGACCTGGCCCTCAGGGACGTGACAGAGGCCATGCTACCCGAGATCGCAGGCGGCTTGAGCGTGGCACTTGCGCGCGCGTTCAAGATCATCGATCCCAAGACCAAGAACCCGGCGAGCGAGGATTGGGAGCGTGCGTTCCAAATCTTCAACCTGCTGCTATAGTTCGCGCAACAAAGAAGCACGGCGATGACTGACCTGATCCGTCATATTGTCTGCCCGACATGCAGCGCCATCAATCGGGTCCCCGCGACACGGCCCGCGCTGGATGCGAAATGCGGAACCTGCCATAACAAATTGTTCACCGGCCACCCCGTCCAGGTCGATGGCAAAGCCTTCGATCGCCACGTCACGCGAAACCAAATTCCCGTCGTCGTCGACTTTTGGGCGCCTTGGTGCGGACCCTGCGTGGCAATGGGGCCGGCGTATGAGCAAGCGGCGGCCGAACTGGAACCGCATTTTCGGTTTTTGAAGGTCAATGCGGACGACGAGCATCAGCTGATGGCGAGATACGGTATTCGCAGCATTCCCACCATCATGTTGTTTTCGCAGGGCCAGGTAGTTGCTCAATCAGCTGGCGCGATGAACGCCCGCGCCATCGTAGCCTGGGTCAAATCCCATGCCACAGCCGGCTCGACCGCCTGAACGCGGTCGTTGCGGTATCAGCGGATCCGCAGCACAACCTTTCCAAGCACATGACCCTGCGCGAGCCGTTCGTGCGCCTTGGACGCATCCGCCAGGAAATATTCGGAATCGATCGGCACCTGCAACTTCGCCGCTTCGACGGCGTGGCTGAGATTGGTCAATTCACCCACGCCGCTGATCGCATCGTAACCAATCAGGGTGACCGCGCCGAACGGTTTTGGCTCCGGTTCTACTCCGTTCGGAAAGGCCACCCGCCCGCCGTCGCGCACGGTCGCGATACAATCCTGGAGAGCATCACCGCCCGCCAGCGCGAGAAGCGTGTCGAGCCCATGCGGCGCAGATCGGCGCACTGCTGCCGGCAGGTCCTCATGCCGACCGTCGATTGCCTCGTCGGCGCCAAGGCGACGGACCAGCGCCACGCCATCCGGCCCCGACGCGCTGGCCAGCACACGGGCCCCTCGCAGTTTGGCGAACTGCACAGCCAAGGTGCCCACGCCGCCCGATGCGCCATGGATCAGCACCGACTGGCCGGAACGTAGATGCAGCGCTCCGTCGATACCTTGCAGCGCGGTCAACCCGGTCGTCGGAATAGCCCCGGCAAGCCGAAGATCGAGCACCGAAGGTATCGGTGCGACTCTTTCGGCCGGAACCGCGACGTACTCGGCGTAAAACCCGCCTTTCGAATTGTTCCAGCTGTATGAATAGACCGCGTCTCCCACGTGCAGCCGGCGGACGCGGGAACCGACGGCAGCCACGTTGCCCGACCCGTCGGTTCCCAGCACAAGAGGGAAATGCGGGTCAACCGAATCAGGCCACCAGCCGGCCCGGATATCCGCGTCCCAGCCGCCGACACCCGCGGTATGCACCGCGATCAGTACTTCATCGGCGTCCGGTGAGGGTACCGGCAGCATACCAACCTTCAGTACATCCGGGCCGCCAAAGCGGTCGATCGCCACGGCTCGCATCGTCTTTGGAATCGTTGTCATGTTGCCTCCCCTCCGCCGTCACGCGCGCCGCCTCAGAGGCCGGCGTTTTCGGCCGCTACGCGCGCCAGTGCAGACCAGTCCATCGCCTCCCCGCCGTGCGCGATCGCGCTGATGAAGTGGTCGCGAATCAGGCCCGCCACCGGCATCGGCACCGCTCGGGATTCCGCGGCGGCCAATGCCGGGCGAATGTCCTTCAGGCCCAGTGGAATCGCGAAACCTGCCGGTTGGAAGCGCTGGTCGACGATTAGCTCGCCATAGGTTCGGTACACCGGCGCGGCAAAAAGGCTACCTGTCATGATGTCGATAAAACGTTGCGGATCAACACCGGACTTGCGCATCAGCGCGACCGTCTCGCCGAGGCACTCGATCATCGCGGCAACCAGGAAATTGCCGCTGAGTTTCACGAGATTGGCCCACGCAGGCGTGTCGCCGACAACAAAGGTCCGTTGGCCGACCGCATCGAACAACGGCTGGCACCGCGTGATCAGGTTTGCTTCGCCGCCGGCGACCACGAACAATTTGCCCGCCGCAGCGGCATCGGGCCGCCCAAACACTGCCGCCGCGAGATAGCACTGGCCGGCAGAGGAATGCGCTGCTGCTAACCGTTCCGAAAGTGCCACGGTGATCGTGCTCA
>JAQGHW010000803.1 GCA_028291505.1 Rhodopila sp.
AGCTTTGGGGACGCGTAGTCCGGGGCGTTAGAGCAACATCAGCCTGACTGGAACAGTCCGGCTGATGAAGTTGCTCGTGAAAACAATGGTCTAGAGCATGCTGACTGTTTCCAGTCAGCCTAAAAAATGCTCTAGAATGGCCGCCTGAGACGTCGGCAACGATCGCGCGCAACACGCGGTATCCGGGTCAATGCCAGGATACCCAGCCGCAAGTGCATCCCAGTCAGCAGAAGATTGTCGCGCACGTAACGGAAGTGCGAGATGCCACCCTCCGCGCGACTGAGATAGCGCACCTCGGTCGGCAGGTGAATCAGCTTCATGCCCTGCCACGCAAGGCGAACCACCGCCTCGGGGTCGAAGTCGAAGCCTCGCATGCCGCTGCTGGCCTGCATGACGGAAAGCAGCGCCGCCACCGGGTAAACGCGAAAGCCGAACAGGGTGTCGCCGACGGGGCGCAAGGTCTCCAGGGTCGCGAACCCGTTGCAAAGCCGCCGCAGCGCCACGCGCACCCATGGCGCATCAGCACCAAACACCGGGCGACCCATGATCAGGGCATTCGGCGCCGCGATAGATCTGGCCATGAACGCGGCGATGCTTTCCGCCGGGTGCTGTCCGTCGGCGTCCATGACCAGGGCGTGAGTGAACCCGCTTGTCTGTGCCGCGAGCAGTCCCTGCCGGACCGCCGCACCTTTGCCACGGTTGACGGGCAAACGCAGCACACGCAACGCCGGGTCCGTCCGCGCCATCGCTTCGACCATGTCGGCGGAACCGTCGGTACTCCCGTCGACAACAACCCAAACGGGTGCCCAGTGTCTCCTTGCCGCCACGACCGTGCTCACCAGCAATTGTCCGCTGTCGAAACTCGGGATGAGCACGAGGTGGGTCAGCGAGACGGCCGGATCGCCTTCTGTTGTGTTCACCTCGGTCGTCGCACGGGCGATGGGACCACATCCGATGATGGCATGATCGGCATGACCGGCGGCGGGGATCTGATCCAAGGTGGCGAACACTCATATACTACGGCCAGGAATGCATCATCGTGCGACACCGGGTCAGGCCCGGTGACCGACGTTATCGGGCAAGGCGCCGTATCAGCTTGGGCGACGATCGTCGATCAAAATTAGACGTTTCAGCTCAAACGGTTTCTGCTATGTCCGGAATAGACAAGATCAACACCACCCCGAAACATCCGTGATGAAAATATTGACCGAACCAGTACGACAGACCTCCGAATCACCGGCGTTGGCGCTTGCGCAGCTTATCGTTGAGACCTTGAACCTGGAAGTCGCGGCAGCCGCGATCGATCCCGACGCGCCGCTTTTCGGTGAGGGCCTGGGGCTGGATTCGATCGACATGCTGGAGATCGCTCTCGCGGTCTCGCAAACCTACGGCGTGAAGCTGCGAGCCGACGACACCGACAACAACCAGATCTTTCGCTCGCTCGGCAGCCTGAGCCAGTACATCCAGCAGCACCGGGTCTGACCGGTGCCGGCTGGAAGCGGCAGCATCGCTGGCAGCGCGTCGTTCATCCTGCTCGCGGCCGCGCCGTTCCTGGTCTTTCACCTGACACTCGGCTCCGAGTCGCCATGGTTGGCCGGCATCCTCGCGACGGCACAGATCACAGCGATGGCCGGATTCTTCACCCGGAACTGGATGTTCCGCTACCGCGCCGTCCTTATGGTGGTGCTGCTTGCGGTCGCCGCCGCGGTGATGATGTTGCCTGGTCTGCCGCCCCGATCCTTCGGGCTGGCAGTGGCGGGTTGCTGCCACGCCATCGCCTACCTCAGCCTGTTGGCGTGGTTCGCGATGTCGCTTCGTTCGGGGCGGCAGCCGGTGGTGACCAGCTTCGCCCGGCGGATACGGCGCACGATGCCGGACAAGGTCGTGGGTTACACACGCCAGGTCACCATCGCCTGGTGTGTGTTCTTCGCCGGCCAACTCGCCGTTTCCCTGGGGTTGCTGCTCCTGGCGCCGATGACCGTCTGGTCCATCTTCGTCAACCTGCTGAACCTGCCGCTGCTCGTGGCGATGGCTCTGGCGGAATTCGGCTACCGGCTGGTCCTGTTCCGGCATGAGCCGCACACCAGCCTGATCGACACGCTGTCGGGCCTCCGGCGCGCCCGCTTCACCTCTGCCACACCGCCATGAACGCGCACGATATGCCGTTCCTGCGCGGTGCCGGCGACGGTGTCGCCCGGCAAGGCGACAAGATCATCTCCCGAACCACGTTCGTGGCCGAGGTCGAGGAACTGGCGCAGCTTCTTCCGGACCGGCCCCACATCGTCAATCTGTGCGCCGACCGCTACCACTTCACCGTGGCCTGGGCCGCCGCCATGCTGCGCGCCCAGATCACGCTGCTGCCCAGCGGACGCGATGCCGGATCGGTGGCGGCGCTGCGTGCCGATTACCCGGCGCTGTATGTGGTGACCGACGACGACGACACGGACGGTCTTCCGGGACCGTTGTTCGCCTATCCGCAACTTCTCGGCACCGGGGGCGCTGGCCGGGTTCCCGCGTTTCCGCCCGATCAGATCGCCGCCGTGCTGTTCACTTCCGGTTCGACCGGCCGGCCAAGTCCAAGCTCGCGCCGCTGGGGCCGGCTCGTCGGCGGCAGCCTGGCCGTTGGCTCCGCCCTCGGAATCGAGCGTTACCCCGATGCCGCGCTGATCGCCACCGTCCCGCACGCACATAGCTACGGCCTGGAGTCCGCCGTCATGCTGCCGCTTCAGTTCGGACTTCTGCTGACCGCGGACCGGCCGTTCTTCCCCGCCGATGTGGCTGCCGCGCTGAGCGATCCCCATCGCCCCGGCATTCTGATCACGACCCCGGTGCATCTCCGAGCATTGGTCGGGGATGCCGCGGCGGCTGAACCGGGCCCGGGCTTCGGCGCACCGGTCCGCCCCGGCTTCGTGCTCTCGGCCACGGCCCCGCTTTCGGCGGAACTCGCCGCCCGGGCCGAAGCGACATTCGACGCACCGGTGTTCGAAATCTACGGCTGCTCCGAGGCCGGCCAGCTTGCCACCCGCCGCACCACCGGGGGTCCGGTCTGGCGCTGCCTCGACGGTTTCCACTTGCGCCAGGATGCGGCCGGCACCTGGGCATCGGGGCCCAATGAGCCCGACGTCCTGCTGGCGGATGAGATCGAACTGACCGATGCCGCCGGCTTCATCCTGCAGGGCCGCACCGCGGACATGGTCAACGTCGCCGGCAAGCGTAGCTCGCTCGCCTACCTGACCCGTCAGCTGACGGCGATCGAAGGGGTCGAGGACGGCGTCTTCCTGATGCCCGACGATGGCGCCGCCGGCATGCCTTCCCGGCTTGCCGCGATCGTGGTGGCACCGAACGTCGATGCCGCGACGATCCTTGCCGCCCTGCGTGAGCGGATCGATCCCGCGTTCCTGCCGCGCCCCCTCCACCTCGTCGACACGCTGCCGCGCAATGCCCTGGGTAAGTTGCCACGGGCGGAGATCCTGCGCCTGGTCCAGGCGGCACCGGCTGATCCCGAACCGATCCTGCTGCGTTTCCCAGCGGACCATCCGGCCGGTGCGGGGCACTTCCCCGGCGATCCGATCGTTCCCGGGGCCATGCTGCTGGATCAGCTTGTGGCCGCCCTTTTCCCCGGCGGCTGGTCCGGTGAAGTGGCATCCGCGAAGTTTCACCACCCCGTCCGGCCAGGGGACACCGTGGCCGTCACCCACACAACCGACGGCGACGCGACCCGCTTCGAATGCCGGCTGACCGGGTCCAACCAGCTTGTCTTGTCCGGCGCATTGAGGTCCCCATCTCCGTCGCGGTGAACAAACCGCGCGCCGCGATCGACTGGACCGCCCGAGGCGAGATCGGTTCGATGGCGGTGCTGCGTTGCACCGTCTGGCTCGCCCGGCGGCTCGGGCGCAATTTCAGCCGCATGCTGCTGCTGCCGGTCTGTCTCGGTTTCGCGGTCTGCTGGCCGGCTTCGCGTGCCGCCTCCAAGTGCTTTCTCGCGCGCGCCCTGGGCCGGCCGGCGGGCATGCTCGACGTGTTGAAGCACTTCTTCACCTTTGGCACGACGGTGCTGGATCGCGTTTACCTGCTCAATGATGAGGCCGACCGGTTCGAGATCACGATCCACGGTGAACAGATCGTCACCGAGATCCTGGCACAAGGCGGCGGCTGCCTGCTGTTCGGTGCCCACCACGGCAGCTTCGAGGTCCTGCGCCTGGTCGGACGCAGTCAGCCCAATCTGCGCGTCAGCCTGGCGATGTATGAGGCGACCGGGCGCAAGATCGGTGCCGCGCTCAACGCGATCAATCCCCATCTGGCACCGCTGATCATTGGCCTGGGCACGCCCGGCGCCATGATCGAGATCAGGGACTGCCTGGAGCAAGGCGGATTCGTCGGCATGCTGGCAGACCGGACATTGGCAAGCGACACGACGGTGAAGGTCGATTTCTTCGGCGCGCCCGCTGCATTTCCAACCGGTCCCGCCAGGCTCGCCGCCCTGTTGCGGCCACCGGTCGTCCTGATGGTCGGGCTGTTTCGCGGCGGAAATCGCTATGAGATCCACTTCGAACGGCTGGCCGCGCCGGCGTCGGCCAGGCCGGACCCGGAGGGGGCAACGCCACTAATTGCCCAATATGTCTCGCGGCTGGAGCATTATTGTCGGGAGGCACCCTACAACTGGTTCAATTTCTTCGACTTCTGGGCCTGATGCCGACGCATGCGAGATGCAGCACCCGGGCACCCGATCCGGCATGACACCGTTTCCCCGGACTATCCGGTGCGCCCTGCTAGCAATCATCGCCGCACTTTCCCCATCGGCATACGCCGCGCAACCGGATGCCGCGGTATCCCTTGACCAGCTCATGGCGACCCTCCGCACCGTTCGGCATGTCGACGGCCGCTACGTGGAGCGCCGTACCGTCCACGCCTTGCGCACCCCCATCGAGACACACGGCACGTTGCGCTTTGACGCACCCGACCGGCTCGAAAAGGCGACCGATCCAGCCGGCAACGGCGCGTCGGAA
>JAQGHW010000808.1 GCA_028291505.1 Rhodopila sp.
TCCCAGTGCTCGTCGAACCAGGTCACGACCTCGCCGTTGGCAGAATCGACAAAACGATGGCCGATGCGCAACCCGTCATCGACGTGAAGCGCCGCGCTCTCGACATGAAAGCTGGCGCCGGCTCGCAGTTCGCGCGCGAAGCGGGCGTTGATTCGGCGGGGAAGGTCTCCGCGGCGCGACAGATCGCTGAAGCCAAGTTCGTCGGCAAGATTGGCTTCCGCCTCTTCCAGCCGATCAAAGTAATAGGCGATCGTGAAATGCTCGGTCACATCGCACTGCCAGGGCGGCACCGCACCGCGATAGGTCTCGATCCAATTCGTCATCATCCGATTTCATTCCACCTTCACAAATTTTTGCAGCACGGCCCGCGGCTCTTCCGGGGAACAGGTTGCCCCGGCCGGTCTTCGCAACCTCACCCACATAGATGTCGCCTCGTGAATCGGCAACGATGCCGTGCGGACAGGTAAACGGTCCAGGAAAATCGGCCGGCGTCCGGTCGCCGAACCGGACGAGGATCTTGCCATCCGGCCTGCTGACGACAGTGACCCGCGAGTCCATGACGTTTCCCTCGTCGTTGCGATCGCCCGCGTATCTTCGTAGCCCGCATCCGTGTGACACACTCTCGAAGTGCACCAACGCCAATGCGGGCTGACCTCCTGTTTGACACCGGGCGGCCATGGAATACGACCAACGATAAATATCCGTTATGAAACCAGAATGGTCAACTCACAAATCGGGTAGGTTCGCTGCGCCTTCGAATCTTATCTATACTTCAGGAGAGCGGGCTTCGACTGAAAATTTCTTCAAACTGTCACTAACTGCACATTACGCCCTCCCTGACTTTCGGTTAGTGATTTGGAGGTCGCTTGGGCGGGTCGGTTCGTTCGATCACGCGTGCTGTGACCCGAACCGCAGAAGGACTATCCTCCCGATGATACGCAATAGACTGTTCAGGACAACAGGCGCCGCTTTCGGCCTGTTGGCCATGCTTGGAACGGTGACGCCCTCGGTGGCCGATGACCACGATTTCGCCGAGCAGCATCTGACCACAGCCCAGAAAATTGAACTGCTGCGCAAAAAGGTCAAATATGTATTCGTTATCTATCACGAAAACGAATCGTTCGACCATTATTTTGGCACGTTCCCGGGCGCAAACGGCTTGTTCGCCGCGCCAGATGGCTTCAGGCCCGCCAAGAGAACCAAGAGCTTTGTGCAGGAATATTTAGATACATCGCTTAACGTTGCAAAAATCTCACCCTTTTTGATGCCGCAGGCCGTGACCACCGCCTCCGGGGATATCGTGCCGATCTACCCGGCCGATGAGATTTCAGTCGATCACAGCCACCAGGGCATGGCGAACAGCCTTCACGTCGATCCCTCGACCGGAGTAGCCGCGAACGATCGTTACGCGCTGGATCAAGAGGGCCTGACGACAGACGATTCCGGCAACATCGTTAATCCGAACGGTTCCGGGCCGACCGCTATCACACTCGCGCAGCAGCAGAAGGCCGAGACGAACGTCGGCCACATTGATTGCGATACGATTCCATTTATGTGGTCCTGGGCGAAGCAATTCGCGCTTTTCGACAACTTCCACCAATCAATCGTCGGGCCGTCCACCCCGAATGCAATTGCACTCATCGCCGGGCAATCCGGTCAAACGCAGTGGGCACTACATAACAACCAAGGCGCGAGTGTTACGTACGCGAACCCTGCTTTCCCGAACACCCTGGGCGCGAGCTATGGCTCCAACATCATGCCCAGCACCAGCAACGCGTTCGTCCCGGTCATCAATGATCCGGGTCCGTTTCCTGGCTCCAACCTGGACAAAAACGCCGTCAAACCACCGTACAACTTCGACGAAGATCCCACCAATCCCAGTTTGAACCTGACCTTCGCCACCCAGCCGCTGTCGTTCATGGGCGCCAACATCCGCAACATCATCGCCACGGATCCGAACCCGGCCGCGGATCTGCTCGACGTGCAGGATGACATAACAACCATTGCGAATACCAACGCACCCGTCAATTGGGGCTGGTATCAGCAGGGCTTCAACGCCAACGATGCGTCCGACCCATACGAACCGCAGAACACAGCTACCCCGAACCCGACCCATAATCCGGGGCTGAACACCGGCTATGTCCTTCACCACAACGGGCCACAGTATTTCGGTTATCTGGCTGACAACCCACAGGTGCTCAACAACAACCTGCACGGCGCCAAGGACTTCTTCCAGGCGGTCGAAGGACGAACCTTGCCTGCCGGCGGCGGCGTGTTCTACCTCCGTGGCGGCTACGACAACAATGACGGGCTGGTGCCGGTCGACCCGACACCCGCCATTCAGCACGCGTTCCTCGGCAATGACGACCACCCGGCCTACTCGGACCAGCAGATCTCCGAGGCCTTCGCTGCCAAGGCCATCAGCGATATCGCCAACAGCCCGTACTGGGAAAACAGCGCGATCATCATCACCTACGATGAGACGGACGGTTTCTACGACCATGTATCCCCGGAGCATCGCAGCACGTTCGTCGACGGCTCGCCGCTCGCCGCCGGTCCGCGCATCCCGGCGATCCTGATTTCGCCTTACGCTCGCTCCGGTACGATCTCGCATCAGTACAGCGAGCACGGTTCGGTCATCAAGTTCATCAATGAGCTTTTCGGCCTTGTGCCGCTCGCCTCGTTGCCGGACGAGGCGCGCGGGCGGGAACTCGGCGCGCAGACATTGGGTCAGCCGAACCTTGGTCCGTCGGACGACCCCGCCAACGACGTCGGCGATCTGACAGAGGCTTTTGACTACAACATCCTCAAGGGGGAGAAGGCGCTGCTTCCCACCTCGCGGGCGGTGTTCACGCCGGATCAGATCAACAAGCTGCCGCATCTGGCTACAGCCAACTATTCGCCTAACGGCTACACCAATGGCGCGTGCGCCGCGATTGGCATTCTTCCAACTGACTTCCGTTCTGATGAAGCCTATCAGCACGGCCGGCCGATCGACCCTTATCCGGAGACGGTGAACCCACGGCCCACCCAGTCTCCCGGCACGCCTACGTCGGGTACCTGGACGCCTTGATCCTGCCTGAACCGGAGATTTTCTCCAGAAAGCAGTTTTGACTACCTTGGGGACGGAAGCTGAGCTTCCGTCCCTTCTTGTTGTATTCAGGCCAGACCCGGGACCATCAATGTTTCGTTTGCTTCACGGTTTTCTTCTCGCCGGATTTCTGTCGCTCTGCGGCGTGGCTCATGCTCAGACGCTGTCGGCCATTCGCGCCGCCCATCACCTGAACTGCGGGACCGTCCAGGGCGCTGACGACTGGAATGGCCAGGACGTCCACGGCAACCTTTCGGCCCTCGGTGCCGAGATCTGTCGCGCCGTTGCCGTTGCCATCCTCGGCACTCAGGACGGGCTTGCCATTCCGGTTTTTCCCGCGGAGCCGGAGGCGCTAGATGCGCTGAAAGCAGGCACGATTCAGCTGGCGATCGGGATTTCGCCGTCGACTTCGACAGCAATCCAGTACGGCGTGGGGTTTGGCCCCCCGGTCTTCTATGATTCGCAACGCATCATGGTTGCCAAAAACAGCGGGATCACCGACCTCGCCGGACTGCGCGATCAGCTTATTTGCGCGCTCGACATGACGCCACCCGAGCGGACGCTGCGTGACGAAATGACCGCGCGCGGCATCAAGTACGCGCTGATGGCGCATTCCGAACAGGGTGAATTGGATGCAGCGGTGGCTGTCCACCGGTGCGTCGCGGGCACCGCCATGGAAACGCGCCTGGCGGAGTCGCGCGCAAATTTCCATGCCCGGACCAGTGATTTCGTCTTTCTCCCCGAGCGCTTCGCGATCAGTCCCGTCGTCCCGGCCTATCGCTACGGTGACCAAACGTTCGGGCTCATCGTTGACTGGACGGTCAGTGCGTTGATCGAGGCGGAGGCTCTGGGGATCACACAGCAGAACGTTGCTGAAGCCACGAAGCGCGGCGACATGCGGGCCGAACAACTGCTAGGCCACGACTTCGCGACGGCGCAAGCGTTGGGTTTAGCCCACGACTGGGCGTCGAAGGTAGTCGCTGCGACCGGCGATTACGGCGAAATCTTCCAACGCACGGCCGGTGAGCCATATCATTTGGATCGAGGGCTAAACGCGCTGTGGACAGCCGGAGGATTGATGAGCCCATTGCCGATGAAGTGACTGCGAAGCTGCCAACTGTCAGCGAAACAAATGAGCGCGCTTGCCAGCGTGGTGGATGGATCAGACGTGCGTACGCTGCGACCCCAACCTCCGTTCGGGGTCAGACGATGCGGACATAGCTCGGGCGTCCCAGCTCCAACATGCAGTTGAGGACACGGACCGCCACGTTAACTTCAGTATGCGGTCCTACCTTTGCACGCCGCCGTTCCTTCTCGCATTATTTGCTTCCAGGCTCGCACTTGTTGATCGGTGCTTGACATCATGGATGCGCGCTCACGATCGGGTCACAGCGGCAGGCCTGCGGCGAGCATCTCCTGCTTGAATGCCATGACGTCCGCCGCTCCAACTTACTTGCAAACCGAACGGTGGGCGCAAGGCGTATGCCACGGCGCCCGGCATGGAACGGCGCGGGTTGAGCATGATCACGCTGAGAGGAACGTTCAAAGCGTGTGAATCATGCGATCAAACAAAGAGCATGATCACGCTGAGAGGAACGTTCAAAGCGTGTGAATCATGCGATCAAACAAAGAGCATGATCACGCTGAGGGGAACGT
>JAQGHW010000818.1 GCA_028291505.1 Rhodopila sp.
GCGCTGTCGTTGATGCGGCGGGCAGACCGGTGGCCGGTGCGACCGTTATTCTCTCGGTGCATGATTTCGTGACGCAGGTAGAGAAGGCGCGAACGCGGACGGATGAAGATGGGCAGTTTCGTTTCGATGACAACAACTCACACCTGATCCAGCTTCAGGCCGAGGCCGGCACCGCGGCATCCCCGCGCGTCACGATCCGGCTGTGGTTTCGGGCGCAGGACCGGGTGGTGACCGAACCGCTACGGCTTCCCGCGGGCGCTTGACACGGGAGATCGAGCTATCTAGGGTTTACTAACGAACGTTCGTTAGGAGACGTGAGTGCTGGAACATTTTGGCCCAAAGGACCGCATCAAGCGGGAAGCCATGCGCCTGTTCGTCGAGCATGGGGTCGATGCGGTATCGATGCGCGACATTGCCGACGCGGTGGGCATGAAGGCACCCAGCCTGTATGCCCACTTCCGTAGCCGAGAGGAGCTGATCGGAGAGTTGTTCTTCGCCAGCTACGCCGAATACGGCCGTCAATTGGGGCAGGCCGCCGGGTGCGTCGGTGGGTTTCGGCGCCAGCTCGACGCGATGGTCCGGGTCATCTGCGCCCTGCATGCGGAAGACGAGTTGCTGTTCAACTTCCTGCTGCTGACCCAGCATGGCTTCCTGCGGCGAATTCCGGTAGCCGACCACAACCCCGTCGAGATCATCTGCCGTTCGGTGGCTGCCGCCATGGCGGCGGGAGAAATCCCAACCGGCAACGCAACGCTGGTCGCGGGTGCCATCATCGGCATCATCGTCCAGACCGCGACACTCAAGCTTTATGGACGCCTGGATTTGGGACTGGGCGAAGTCACGGACGAAATCGCGGCGCTTTGCCTGAAGGTGGTGTCATGAACGGGACCATATCGTTACTCGCCTCCCGCCGTCTCGGACCGTTGTGCCTGGCGCAGACCTGCGGGGCGTTCAACGACAATCTGGTCAAGAATGCCATGGTTGTTCTGGCAATTTTCAAGTTAGGCGCGGGCGGCGCGGGTTTGGCGGCGCTGGCTGGCGCGCTGTTCATCGCACCCTATGCTTTGCTGTCCGCGACCGCCGGCCAGTTGGCTGATCGTTTCGACAAGTCCCGCCTGATCCAGGCAACGAAGGCGGCCGAGATCGTACTGATGGGCGCGGCCGCCTATGCGTTTGTTGCCAATAGCGTTCCGGGCCTGCTGGCGGTTCTTTTCGGTCTCGGTGTGCAGGCGACGATGTTCGGGCCGCTGAAATACGGCATCCTGCCCGACCACCTTCGCGATGATGAACTTGTCGCCGGCAATGGACTGATTGAGGCCTCGACATTCCTCGCCATCCTGGCCGGAACGGTGGCGGGCGGTGCTTTGGCTCTGCTGGACTCGGGGCCGGCCGTTGTCGGAGCGGCCGGGATTGGGGTTTCACTGGTCGGGCTGGCCGCCGCATTCGGTATCCCGCGCGCCCCGGCGGCTGATAGTTCGTTACGAATCGGCTGGAATATTCTGCGCGAGACGGTGGCCGTGACCCGACAGGCGGCGAGCAATCGGCCGGTGTGGTTATCGATCCTCGGCCTAAGCTGGTTCTGGGCGATCGGCGCCACTTTGCTGTCGGAATTCCCCTCTGTCGCCCGGGACGCGTTGGGGGCGGACGGGCATGTCGTGACGCTGCTGCTGACCATGTTCGCGGTTGGTATCGGCGTCGGCTCCATGCTGTGTGCGCGACTGCTGCACGGCGAGGTCAGCGCCCGCCTGGTTCCGTTCGCCGCGCTGGGTATCACGGTGTTCACGTGGGACTTCGGGACGGCGGTGATCGGCGGCGGGGGATTGCACCTGACCACGGTTGCCGCCGTGCTGCATTCGCCAACGGGATGGCGCATGCTTGTTGACTTGCTGCTGCTGGCGGTCTGCGGCGGCCTTTATTCCGTGCCGCTGTATGCCATCGTGCAGGAGCAGTCGGAACCGTCGCGTCGTGCCCGCACCATTGCGGCGAACAACGTTGTCAACGCGGTCACGATGGTGCTGGGCGCGGGCTTTGTCGCCGGGTTCTCGGCGGCGGATGTGCCGGCCGCGCGCGTGCTGCAAATCGCAGCCGTTGCGAACTTTGCCGTTGCACTGTGGATCATTCGCCTGCTGCCGCAAACCGTGTTTCGCGCGTTGTTCCAATGGTATTTCCGCCTGTTCCACGAGACCCGCATCGAGGGGCTACAGAACGTTGCGCTGGGCGGCGAACGGTCGATCCTGGTGATCAACCATTTATCGTTTCTGGACGGATGCCTGGTGGCGGCGTTCATACCGGGTGACCTGGTCTTCGCGATCGACACCGAGCAGGCGCGCCGGTTCTGGTTTTTGAAGTTTATTCTGGACGTGTTTCCGGTCGATCCGACCAACCCGATGGCGATCCGCGCCATGGTGAAGGCGGTGCGGGACGGCCGTCGTCTGGCGCTTTTCCCGGAGGGACGCATCACGCTGACCGGCGCGCTGATGAAGATCTATGACGGGCCGGGCATGATCGCGGACAAGGCCGATGCCAGGATCATCCCTGTCCGCATCGACGGTTTGCAGTTTCACAAGACATCCCGGATGGGTGGCAAGTTGCCGTTGAGTTGGTTCCCCAGTCTGAGCCTGACCGTGTTGACGCCGGTGCGCATCGATGTGCCGGTCACGCTGAAGGGCCGCGCGCGGCGGGCAGCACTGGGCCGCATCATGCAGGATATCATGGCCGACGCCGCCTTCCGTCCGGAACGCCTGACGCGGAGCCTGTTCGGTGCCCTGCTGGATACTCGCACGCTTTACGACAACGGCCTGCCGGTGGTTGCCGATATCGTACCCAACGAAACCGGCGGGGCCACACTGACGGAACTTACCTATGGCCGCCTGCTGCTTGGCAGTGTGGTGCTTGGACGCAAGCTGGCGGCGTTTACCGATCCCGGTGAGCATGTCGGGGTGATGCTGCCGAACGCGGTGGGAACGGCTGTGACCTTCTTTGCGCTGCAGTCCCAGGCTCGCATTCCAGCGATGATGAATTTTACCACCGGCGCGGACGGGGTGCTGTCCTGCTGTGCGGCTGCCGGGATCAAGACGATCCTGACCTCCCGCCGCGCGGTGCAAAAGGGGAAACTCGATCGGCTGGTGGAGGCGGTCAGCGCGAATGTTCGTTTCGTTTATCTGGAAGATGTGCGGGCCTCTATCGGACTGACGGACAAGCTGCTCGGCATGCTGATCGTTCGCCGATCGGAACGGTTTCCGGGGGCCGGTGTGGATGCCGGGTCGCCTGCACTGGTGCTGTTTACGTCGGGATCCGAGGGTGTGCCGAAGGGCGTCGTGCACAGTCATCGCTCGCTGTTGGCCAATTGTGCGCA
>JAQGHW010000825.1 GCA_028291505.1 Rhodopila sp.
AGCAGGGCCGCCAGTGCCGACAGGGTCGCCAGGGCCACCATCCGGTGGTGGCGTGGTTTGGCCTTGGTAAATGCCCATGTCCCGACCCTCGATCCGCCAAACAGCACGGGCAGCGACGCAGCTGACCAGACCAGGATGTCGCGGGTGATCATCCCGCGTGCCGCCATCGGGACAAACGACACGCAGCCGGACAGCATGAAGTAGACGATCGCCGTCGCGCGCATGCGTGCCGGGGTGTGCCCGACCGCCAGGAGGTAGACGACGACGGGGGGACCGCCCATCGACGCGAGGCCACTGATAATCCCCGAGACGACGCCCACGGCGAGGCTGACCAGGCGCGACGGGTTGGGCGACAGGCGTACGCCGCGATGGATCAGCAAGACGGAGGACGCGATGATCGCGCCGATCACCAGGCGCACCGGGTTGGCTGGTAGCTCGGTCAGGATCAGCAGCCCGATCGGCACGCCGATGATGAGGCCAGGCGACAGCAATCGGACGGCACGCCAGTCGCACGTGGTTGCGGCTGCGCGCAGTCCGGCCACGCCGATGACCACCTGAAGCGTGACCACCAGGGGCACGACCTCGGCCGGCGGCAACGCCAGGCTGAGCAACGGGACCGCGGCGAGGCCGAAACCGAAGCCGGTGAATCCTCGCAGGATCGCCGCGGCGAGTACGCCGACCAAAGTCACGATCAGGCTATAGATCGTTGAATCCACGTGATTTCTGGTCCCTCAGCGAGTTCGACCAGAATTCGATCATTGCGGCGATTCAGTCAAATCCCAGCAAAAAAGACCGATCCCGGGGTTGTCACCCCAGTCGAAAGGCGGCATCCTGTCTGTCATGGTGCGGGGGACAACCTCACGCGGCACGAAAAAATGCCGCAAATTCACCTTTGTGGTGAATTCCGTTAACACAGTGCCGGTCATTTCGACCGCATTGATGGGGCATTATTGCGCCCTTCACCACCAGCGCAACGGTTATTTATCTTTTGTTAACCGTTTGCCCCTAATTCAGTGAGGCATGATGACCAGACATTTCGCGGCCGCCTTCGTTGCGGTTTCCGCACTTCTTGCCACCGCCTCGCATGGCGCGTTCGCACGCACTCCGTCGCAGAATGCTGTGCCTCCGGCGCCGAACGATACTGCCGCCTGGGTCTCTGAATCAGGCAAGGCCTCCTATTACGGAAAGGCCTATCATGGCCGCCGATCGGCAAGCGGTGCTCTGTTCGACCAGATGGCGCTGACCGCCGCGCACGCCTGGCTGCCGTTTGGCACCAAGGTGAGGGTCATGCTGGCCGGCAGCCGCCGCAGCGTCATCGTCACCATCACCGACCGGCTCTACTCAAGCCGGCGCGTGGTCGATCTGTCGGTGGCCGCGGCGCGCGAACTCGGCATGATGCGCCGCGGTGTCGCCGAGGTCACGCTCATCCCGGCCTGACGCTTTTCTCCGCCGGCTCGTATGACAGCGTGATCGTGCATCGGGGCGAGGCGTCCTGTCCCCGACTGGGGCCATTTTCGGGCTGTTAAAACAGCTGGCAAATGGACTATGGCCGGGTGCGGAGGGCTGACGATGTTCAACGATTGTCGCGGGCTGCCGGTGACGACGGTGTCACAGCAGGCTGCCGCCGCGTTCGACCATGCCGTCGACGGGTATCTGGCCTATCGCGCCGATATGACCGCTCGGATGGAGGCACTGCTGGCCGCCGATCCGGATTTCGGACTGGCGCATTGCCTGAAGGGCTACCTGTTCCTGATGGGGTTCCGAGCCGACACGCTGGGGGCGGCCAGGGGTGCGCTGGCCGATGCGCGGCGCTGCGCTGGAACCGTTCGGGAAGCCGCCCATGCGCAGGCGCTGGCGCACTGGATCGAGGGCGACCCGGAACGTGCCGTCGCGGTGTGGGACGATATCCTGCGCGACCATCCGCGTGACATCCTGGCGTTTCGGCTTGCCCATTTCGTGAATTTCTGGTGCGGACGGGTGGAGGCGATGCTGGCCTCGGTACGGTGTGTCGAACCGTACTGGAGCGACGCGGTGCCTGGTTTCGTGTCGCTGCTGGCGTGCCGCTGCTTTGCGCATGAGGAGGCGGGGTACTACCTGGAAGCCGAACATGCGGGACGGGAGGCGGTGCGCCGCGATCCGACGGACCTATGGGCGGCGCATGGCGTGGCGCATGTGCTGGAGATGACCGGGCGGCGGTTGGAAGGGATCGCGTGGGTCGACGGCCTGCAGTCGCAGTGGGACGGCAGCAACAACCTGAAGCACCATCTTTGGTGGCATCAGGCGATGTATCACCTGGAACTGGGGGATTTCGCGACGGTCCTGTCACGGTATGACGCTGGATTCCGGGACCTGTTGTCGCCGCTGACCGGTATGGCTCCCGATTTGTATATCGATGTGCAGAATGCGGCCTCGATCCTGTTCCGCCTGGGCCGCCATGGGGTGGACCCCGGCGATCGATGGGTCGAGTTGGCCGACAAGGCCGAGGCCCGCATCGGCGACTGCCAGTCGGCGTTCACCTTGCCGCATTGGATGATGGCCCTGGCGGCAACGGGCCGCGACAGGGCCGCCAAGGCGATGCTGGCCGGCATGCGCGACTTCGCCCGCAACGGTCAGCCGATCGCCCGGTTGGTCGACGAAATTGCCCTGCCGGTCACCGAAGCGGTGCTGGCGAACGGGCAGGGGCGGCACGCCGCGGCGATTGCCCTGATGCGTCCCGTGCTGGGCGAGATGTACCGCATGGGCGGCAGCCACGCCCAGCAGGATGTGCTGGAGCAGGTGTTTCTCGATTCGGCGCTGAAGGCCGGGGCGCAGAATGACGTTCGCATTATGATGGAGCGGGCGGCCGGGCGGCATCCGGTTCCGCCGGTTCGGCGTCGCGGGTACGCAATGGGGGCCCATTTGCTGGCGGCATAGGGGCAACCCGCGTGCTAACACTCGAGAGACAGGAAAAAGGCATCCGCATGCTGGAGAAATTCGCGCGCTATCCGCTGACATTCGGCCCGACGCCGATCGAGAATCTGGAACGACTGGGCCGGCATCTCGGCGGCAAGGTCGAACTGTATGCCAAGCGCGAGGATTGCAATTCCGGGCTGGCGTTCGGCGGCAACAAGCTGCGGAAGCTGGAATACATCATTCCTGATGCGATCGCTTCGAATGCCGACACGCTGGTCTCGATCGGCGGCGTGCAGTCCAATCATACGCGGATGGTGGCGGCGGTCGCGGCGAAGATCGGCATGAAGTGCCGGCTGGTGCAGGAGAGCTGGGTGCCGCACGAAGATGCGGTTTACGACCGTGTCGGCAACATCATGCTGAGCCGGATCATGGGCGCGGATGTGCAGATGGTCGACGAGAGCTTCGACATCGGCATCCGGGAAAGCTGGGAACAGGCGATTGCAGATGTGAAGGCCAAGGGCGGCAAGCCGTACGCGATTCCAGCGGGCGCCTCGGTGCATAAATACGGCGGCCTCGGCTACGTCGGTTTCGCCGAGGAGGTGCGGGCGCAGGAAACGGCGCTTGGCTTCGCGTTCGACTACATCATCGTCTGCACCGTGACCGGATCGACGCACGCCGGCATGGTGGTGGGGTTCGCCAAGGATGGGCGCGCGCGCAAGGTGATCGGCATCGACGCGTCGGCGACGCCGGCGAAGACCAAGGCGCAGGTGCTTGCGATCGCTCAAAACACCGCTGAACTGGTCGAACTGGGCCAGGCGATCGAGGCGGACGACGTCGTGCTGATCGAGGACTATGCCTATCCGGTTTACGGTGTTCCGTCGGAGCAGACGAAGGACGCGATCCGCTTGTGCGCGCGCCTTGAAGGGATGATCACGGACCCGGTTTATGAGGGCAAATCGATGCAAGGCATGATCGATCTGGTGGCCAAGGGGTATTTTCCTGAAGGTTCGAGGGTTCTGTATGCCCATCTTGGTGGGGCCCCGGCGCTCAACGGCTATGCCTACGCATTCCGCAACGGTTGACCGCACCGGCATCGTGAACCTGCGCTGACCCACCGGCCGGCCCATCCGGTTTGACACGCCTTTCGATCAGGGCGGGAAACCCCAGACCATCTCAGGCTTTAGATCCCTAGCGCGGATGGTTGCGTTGCTTCCGCCGCGCGCCGAATCAACTGGGAAGGTCGACAACCATGGCTGACGACACGACAAGGCCCACCCTGACGACCGCGTTCGGGCGTCCGGTGGAGGATAATCAGCACTCGCTGACGGCCGGTCCGCGCGGCCCGGTGCTGGAGCAGGACTATCATCTCACCGAGAAAATGGCCCACTTCAACCGGGAGCGTGTGCCGGAACGCGTGGTCCATGCCAAGGGCTACGGCGCATATGGCACGCTGACCATAACCCGGGACATCTCCAAATACAGTCGCGCCAAAGTGTTCAGCGCCGTCGGCAAGAAGACCGAGATGTTTGCCCGGTTCTCCACGGTGGGCGGCGAGAGCGGATCGGCCGACACCGCCCGCGATCCGCGTGGGTTCGCGATGAAGTTTTATACCGAGGACGGCAACTGGGACCTTGTCGGGAACAACACGCCGATCTTCTTCATCCGCGACCCGCTGAAGTTTTCCGACTTTATCCGGACACAGAAGCGCGACCCGGGGACTCATCTGAAGCCGCATTGGCGACGTTGGGACTACTGGGGTCTGTCACCTGAGGCGATCCATCAGGTCATGTTCCTGTACAGTGATCGAGGCACGCCGCTGTCCGCTCGGTTTATGAACGGCTACGGCAGCCATACCTACAGCCTGTGGAACGCCCAGGGTGAGCGGTTCTGGGTCAAGTTCCATGTGAAGACGAAGCAGGGCAACAAGACCTTCGACGATGCGGCGGCGGCGAAGATGACGGCGGACGACCCGGATTTCTCGGCCAGGGACCTGCACAACGCGATCAAGAAGGGTAATTTTCCGAAATGGACCGTGTCCATCCAGGTTATGCCGGAGACCGACGCGGATACGTACAAGTTGAACCCGTTCGACCTGACCAAGGTCTGGCCGCACGGCGACTATCCGCTGATCGAGGTCGGCGAATTGGAATTGAACCGCAACCCGGCCAATTACTTCGCCGAGGTTGAGCAGGCGGCGTTCGAGCCATCCAACGTCGTGCCGGGCATCGGCTTCAGTCCCGACAAGGTGCTGCAGAACCGGATTCTGTCGTATGCCGACGCGCACCGCTACCGCATCGGCATCAACTACGACCATATCCCGGTGAATCAGGCGAAGGCGGCAAAAGTCCACACCTACCACCGCGACGGCAACATGGTGACGGGCGACAACGGCGGCGGGTCGATCGACTACGAGCCGAACTCGTTCGGCGGGCCGGTCGAGGACAAGTCGATCATGGAGCCGCCGCTGAAGATCAACGGCAATGGCGCCAGGTATGCGACCTATCCCGGTGACGACGAAGACCTTTACGGCCAGCCCCGGGCATTCTGGGAGAAGGTGCTGGACGACACCGGGAAGGCGCATCTTGTGGCGAACATCGTCGGCAGCATGACCGAACCCGCGATGGGGATGGAGGACGATGCGAAGCGGCATGAGATCCAGCAGCGGATGCTGAAGCATTGGTACAAGGTGCATCCGGATTTCGGTGCGGCCGTCGAAAAGGGCATCGGTGGAGCTGCCCAGGGCAAGATCGCGGCGGAGTAGATGTGAGAGCCTCCCTCCTTCGCCGGAGGGGGGCTTTCTGCCGAACGGCGATAGCTTTCCGGGCGCATAGCCCGATCGAGTCGCCTGTCGGTTAGCCCCGTTTCTAGGGCTCGCCTTTTAGGGTCCGCACAGCCGATTGCAGCCGCTGGATCTGGCGCTGGATAGCGGAGACTTCGGTGCTAAGCCCGGCACATAGCGTTCGACCGCGTCTGTACGATCATTCGCCCGATCAGCCCGGGCGAAGTTCACCACGATATCGTCGCGCATCCCAGAGAACGAGGCCTGAAGCCGGTCGATTCGCGCCATAATCTCGGCCCGCATGCCGGTCATTTCGGAGCGCATGCCACTCATTTCGGCGCGCGTGGTCGTCATCTCGGCGCGCGTGTCTGTGACGTCGCCCCGCAGATCCAGGACTTGCCTGGACAAGGCATTGATCGCTGACAGGATTTGGTGGGTCCACTCATCGCTCATGATCATCGTTTCTCAGGCACATCCGTCGCACACGTCAAGCGCCAATACGGTGAGGACCCTATCATGACCGCTGACACCTTCTGTCCTACATTCTGCTCGCGCCGCCGGGTACTGGGGTGAGGCGGGGCTCCAATCGTCGACGATCCCGACCTGGTCCCGACCTCCCCGTATGCAAACGGAACGGCTCGGCCTCTGTCGTCAGCCGCCCGCTTCAAGCTCATCGATGAACCCGGAAATCACGTCCAACCCTTTGTTCCAGAACGCCGGATCGGAGGCGTCCAGGCCGAACGGCGCCAACAGCTCCTTGTGGCGCTTCGTCCCCCCAGCTCGCAGCATATCCAGGTATTTCGCCTGGAATCCCGGGTGGCCTGACTGGAACACCGAGTACAGCGCGTTCACCAGGCAGTCGCCGAATGCATATGCGTAAACATAGAACGGCGAGTGGATGAAGTGCGGCACGTATGACCAGAATACGCTGTACTCCGGCGTGAACTCGAACGCCGGTCCGAGGCTTTCAGTCTGCACCTGCATCCACAGTTCGCCGATCCGCTCGGGCAGCAGCTCGCCGGTACGACGTTCATCGTGCAGCAGTGTCTCAAACTGGTAGAATGCCACCTGACGGACGACCGTGTTGAGCATGTCCTCGGTCTTCGCCGCCAGCATGATGCGGCGCTGCGCCGGGGTGGCGGAGTCCAGCAATGAGCGGAATGTCAGCATCTCGCCGAACACGCTTGCGGTTTCAGCCAGGGTCAGGGGCGTGTGGGACATCAGTGCGCCCTGCGGGCCGGCGAGCACCTGATGCACGCCGTGGCCGAGTTCATGCGCCAGCGTCATCACGTCCCGCGTCTTGCCGTGATAATTCAGCAGCAGGTACGGATGCACGCTGGGCACCGTCGGATGGGCGAAGGCGCCGCCCGACTTGCCCGGTTTGAGACGCGCATCGATCCATGGCTTGTCGAAGAAGCGGCGACCGACGGAGGCCAGTTCGGGGCTGAATGCGCCGTATGCATCCAGCACCTGCCTGGTGGCGTCGGGCCATTCGATCAGCCGGTCGTCGTCGTTCGGCAGCGGCGCGTTACGGTCCCAATGCTGCAGCTTTGGGAGGCCGAGCCACTTGGCTTTCATCTGGTAGTAGCGGTGGGAGAGGCGGGGGTAGGACTGGCGTACCGCGGTGGCCAGGGCGTCGACGACCTCATCCTCCACCATGTTCGCGCGGTTGCGAAAACTGGCGGGGCGGGGGTAGTGACGCCACGTGTCCTCGATCTCCTTGTCCTTGGCCAGGGTGTTGGTGATCAGCGAGAACAGCCGGATGTTGTCGCCGAACGCCGTTCCGACAGCCTTGCCGGCGGCTTCGCGGACGGACCGGTCGCGATCGGACAGTTTGTTCAGTGTGTCGCTGACGGTCAGGTCCTCGCCGTTCAGATTGATGCGCATGGCGGCGGTGGTTTCGTCGAACAGCCGTATCCAGGCGGCGCTGGCGGTCAGGTCGCGCTCATGCGTCAGCTTTTCCAGCTCGTCGCTGAGCTGGTGGGGACGGAACACCCGCAGGTCGCGCAGCCAGGGCCGATAGCGGGCCAAGGCGGGATCGGCGAGCTTCGCTTCCAGCACGGCGTCATCCACGCGGTTCATCTCAAGCGAGAAGAAGATCAGGTGGCTGCTGATCGCGGTTACCCGCTCATTCACGGTCTGGTAGAAGCGGCCGATGTTGGGATCGCTGGAATCGCCCGCGAACAGCAGTTGCGCGTACGATGCGACGCGGCCGAGGATTTCCTGGATGCGCTCATATTCCGCGATCACCGCGGCCAGGGCTGCGCCGGACAGGCTTGCGAGGGTTCCGGCGTGGGCCTGGGCGAATCCCTTCGCCGTCTGCTCCGCCCGGGCAAGGTCGGCCATCACCTGCGGACTGTCGGGGGACGTGTATAGGTCGGACAGGTCCCAGGCCGGCAATGCACCCGGCTGGGCGGCGGTTGCGTCGTTCATCGCGGATTCATGTCCTCGGCCTGCTGCATCGTCCCGTCATGTAGGCTAGGAGAGGCCAACGTCAAAGGGCGGGCCGCCAAAGGGAGGCACATGGCGCGCCGCGACTTCGGAGGATGCGTGCAGAGCGACCGGACATGGCCGAACCTGGCTTCGATGATGTTTTCGCTGGCTGGACAATGGCCTGACAAGCCGATGTTGCGCGTGTGGCGGGGCGAAAGCTGGCGTTCGATCAAATGGGGTGAGTTCGGCCGTATGGCTGCCTCCTGCGCGCGACATTTGCGCGCCGTGGGGGTAGCGGCGGGCGACCGCGTCGTGCTTTGCATGGAAAACCGTCCCGAATTCCCGGTGGCCGAGACCGCGCTGTTGGCGATCCGGGCGGTGCCGGTGCCGGCCTACACGACGAACACGGTCGATGATCACGCGCATCTGCTGCGCGATTCGGGCGCGCGCGCGGTGATCGTGTCATCCGCCGTTCTGGCGGACCGGCTGCTGGCGGCCGCGGCGAAGGTTTCCGGACTCGATCTGCTGGTGGTGATGGATGGGGAGCGTTTGCCCCATGCCGCCCCGCAAGTCGTGGGTGGCCAGGCCAAGCCCGGCCATGACACAATCGGCCATGACACAATGGGCCGTGACACGATACAGCGGCCAAACCATGGCGGCGCCGTTCGGGTTATCCCCTGGTCCGGGCTGGTTGAGGACCAGCGGCCGCCGGACGATATCGCGGCGGAAGCGGCCGGGATCCCGGCGACCGCTCTGGCGTGCCTGATCTACACCTCGGGGACCGGCGGCTCACCGCGCGGGGTGATGCTGCCGCACCGGTGCATCCTGTCCAACTGCGCCGGTGCCGTCGAGCTGGTGCAGCCGTTGAAGCTGAAGGACGAGACCTATCTGTCCTACCTGCCGCTGTCGCACGCCTATGAGCATACGGTCGGACAGTTCTTCCTGCTCAGCCTGGGGACGGAGATCGTCTATGCCCGCGGCGTCGAGCATCTGGCGGCGGACATGCTGGCGATCCGCCCGACGATTTTGACCGCGGTGCCGCGTGTGCTGGAGGTGATTCGGACGCGGGTCCTGACTCAGGTGGCGCGAGAGAAGCCGTTCCGGCAGCGTCTGTTCCAGATGGCGACGGCGATCGGCCTGAAGAAAGTGAACGGCAAGCGGCTGACCGTGACGGAATATCTGCTCGATCCGGTTCTCGATCGGCTGGTGCGAGCCAAGGTGCGGGCAAGGTTTGGCGGAAGGCTGGTCGCAGCGCTGTCCGGCGGCGCTCGCCTGGAACCGGAGGTCGGACGCTTCTTCCAGTCGCTGGGCCTGCTCATCATGCAGGGTTACGGCCAGACCGAGGCTGGGCCGGTGATCAGCGCCACGCCACCGGATGCCATCCGGATCGACACCGTCGGCAAACCGCTCACCGGTGTTGACGTGCGAATCGCCGCCGATGGCGAGATCCTGGTGCGCGGTGAACTGGTGATGGACGGATACTGGAACCGGCCGCAGGATACCGCCTCGACGATTCGCGACGGTTGGCTGCACACCGGCGATATCGGGGAGCTCGACCGGGGGTATTTGCGGATCACCGATCGCAAGAAGGACATGATCGTGCTGTCCGGCGGCGAAAACGTCTCGCCGGCCAAGATCGAGGGCATGCTGATGGCTGAAACCGAGATCGCCCAGGCCGTGGTGACCGGAGAAGGCCGCAGCGGCGTGAGCGCCTTGGTGGTTCCGGCGGACGGATACGACGACGTGGCGGTTGCTTTGGCGGTGAACCGGACCAATTTACGTCTGTCGGTAACCGAGCGCATACGCAAGCACGCAGTGGTGCCAGCATTCACGATCGAAAACGGGCTGTTGACACCATCGCAGAAAATCCGACGTGTGTTGGTGATGCGAGCCAATGCCGCGACGCTGGCGCGGTTGCACTGAAGAATGACGGCACACTTCATCAGCCATTGCGAGGAGGCGGTCGCTCTGCTAGACGGCGCCGCTCGCGTTTTCGTCCAATCGTGGATTTCTGTCAGGCCTCGCGCGGTTCGCGGGGCATACGTCGTTAGAGAAGGGGCGCTGTCCCATGGCTGTTCCAAAGAGAAAGACCTCCCCGTCGCGCGCGGGCATGCGCCGCAGCCATCAGGCGCTGCCGCACGAGGCGCACGCCGAATGCCCCAACTGTGGGGAACTGAAGCGGCCGCACCACGTATGCAGCCATTGCGGCCATTACGATGGGCGCGAAGTGGTTGCAGCCGGGAAGCCGCTGCGGGGCGCTGTCCGGATCTGAGGCCGGGTCGCGGCGTGCTGCTGGTTCGCCCAGTTCTGGTTCGTCCGTGACCACCGGTCCCTTTTCGCTGGCCGTGGATGCCATGGGGGGCGACAATGCCCCTGACATGGTTGTGCAAGGCCTTGAATACGCGGCAGAACGCCACCCGTCGGCGCGCTTCCTGCTGGTTGGCAACGAGCCGGTGCTGACTGCGCTGCTCGGCCGCCACAAGCGTGCGCGTGCGGCCTGTACCGTGCGGCATGCCAGCGACGTCATCAGCAATGACATGAAGCCGACCGCCGCGCTGCGCAGCCGGCAATCCTCCATGCGCGTGGCGATCGACGCGGTCGCGTCAGGGGAGGCATCAGGCCTCGTCTCGGCTGGGAATACCGGCGCGTTGCTGGCAATGGCGAAAGTCGTCATCAAGTCGCTGCCGGGCATCGATCGCCCAGCCATGGCCGGCATCGCACCGTCCGCTCGGGGCGACGTCGTCATGCTGGACCTGGGTGCCAACGTGCACTGCGACGTGCGGAACCTGGTGGAATTCGCGGTGATGGGCGACGTGTTCGCGCGCACCGTGCTGGGCCTGACGGCACCGACCATCGGACTGCTGAACGTCGGGTCGGAGGAGCTGAAGGGCGACGATACGGTCCGCGAGGCGGCCGAGATCCTGCGCGCCAGCCATATTGGCCCGCAGTTCCACGGTTTCGTCGAGGGCCACGACATCGCCGCCGGCACGACCGACGTGATCGTCACCGACGGGTTCACCGGCAACGTTGCGCTGAAGACCGGCGAAGGCGCGTTGAACCTGATCGGCGAGTTCCTCAAGCAGGTCTTCACCAGCAGCATCTACGCGAAGGTCGCCTATCTCCTGGTGCGGCCAGGCCTGGACCGGCTGCGCGAATGGCTCGACCCGCGGCGCTACAACGGCGCGGTGATGGTTGGCCTGAACGGCGTGGTGGTGAAGTCGCATGGCGGGACTGACGCGCAGGGTTTCGCGCATGCTGTCGACGTCGCGATGGACATGGTCACGCACCGGTTCAACGATCGTATCCGGGAGGATCTGGCTCGTATTGGGCTGGACAAGCGCGGGCCGACGGAGAAGAACGGGCGTGATCGCGAAACAGCAGGGTCCGTCGGCGACTCGGCGTCCGGCGAGTCGCGGCCCAGTGAAGCGCAGCCCAGTGAATCACGACCGGGCGAATCGCGACCGGGCGAATCGCGACCGGGCGAAGCGGGGCCGGGTGACTCTCTACCGGGAGAGTCGCAACCGGGGGAGTCGCGATCCGGCTCGAATGACGACCCCCAATTCGCTACTGCCTGACCAGGATCAGTCATGCCGCTCCGTTCCATCCTCGCCGGCTGTGGTGGCTATCTGCCCGAACGGGTCGTTACCAACGACGAATTGTCGCGGACGATCGACACGTCGGATGAATGGATCCGTGAGCGAACGGGTATCCGGCAGCGGCATTTCGCCGCCAAGCACGAGACGGCGGCGTTCATGGGCACTGCCGCGGCTCGGGTGGCCCTGGCTGATGCCGGCGCGACGGCGGCGGATGTCGATGCGATCATTTTGGCCACCAGCACGCCGGATCAGGCGTTCCCCGCCACTGCCTTGCGGGTGCAGGCAGAACTGGGCGTCAGCCGGGGTTTCGGTTTCGACCTGTCGGCTGCCTGTGCCGGGTTCATCTATGGCCTGTCCGTCGCCGACGGCATGATCCGAGCGGGGCAGGTGCGTGGGGTGCTGGTGATCGGCAGCGAGGTTTACTCGCGCATCCTGAATTGGCAGGACCGCGGCACCTGCGTGCTGTTCGGCGACGGGGCCGGGGCGGTGTTCCTGCGCGCGAGCAGCGGTGAAGACGACGACAGGCGCGGTGTGCTGTCCACCCATATCCACGCGCAGGGCACCCTTGGCGATATCCTGTATGTCGATGGCGCGGTCGGCCAGCCCGACAAGCCCGGCCACCTGGTGATGAATGGGCGGGAGGTATTTCGTCACGCCGTCACCCGTTTGGCCGAGGCGGTGGAGGAGGCGCTGGCCGCCAACGGCCTGAAGCACGGCGATATCGATTGGCTGGTGCCGCATCAGGCCAACAGCCGCATCATCCAGGCGATGGGGAAGAAACTGGGGTTGCCGCCGGAACGGGTCGTGATGACGGTCGACCGCCACGCGAACACGTCGGCAGCCTCGGTTCCGCTGGCTTTGGCGGAGGCGCGTGGTGACGGACGTATCGTTCCCGGCGATCTGGTGCTGCTGGAGGCGCTGGGTGGTGGGCTGACGTGGGGGTCGGCGCTGGTCCGGCTGTGACCTTAGCGATACGATCGCCCGCAAACCTCTGATCCGGTAAGATTTTTTATTCCAAACCTTGACGTGCCGGCATGATCTGCATAGCGTCCGGCTATGCTGACGATCACCCGTGCTCACATAGCTGAAATGATCTACACGCAGGTCGGGCTGTCTCGGAATGAGTCAGCCGATCTGCTGGAAGATGTACTGGAGCGTGTTGCTTCGCGTCTGGAAAAAGGGGAATCCGTTAAAATCAGTGGGTTCGGGACGTTTTCTGTCAGGCAAAAGGGACGCCGTATTGGCCGCAACCCGAAAACGGGTGAGGAAGTTCCCATCTTGCCGCGCCGGGTTCTCGTGTTCCGGCCAAGTCATGTGTTGAAAGCTCATGTCAACGGCACCACGCCTGGTACGGATGACGATGAATGATGCGGGCCACATAGGGACTGAATCGAGTGGCGGTTATTGGACGCCCCCGTGAGCGACGACCTGAAACAGGATGGATTCGACCAAGGGCTGCGGTCACGGCCGAAGAAGGCGCCGAATGCTTTTCGTACAATCAGTGAAGTAGCGGACGATCTTCACATCCCGCAGCATGTGTTGCGGTTCTGGGAGACGAAATTTCCCCAGGTGAGGCCGCTGAAGCGCGGTGGCGGCCGACGGTATTATCGTCCGGATGACATCGTTCTGCTGCGGCGAATCGCCGATCTGCTGTACACTCAAGGTTATACGATCAAGGGTGTACAGCGTTTGTTACGTGAAGGTGGTGGCCAGTTATCCGATGACATCCCGCCGCCAACGGCGGACGAACGCGCTGCGGCCGAGGCGGAGAAGGCCGGCCATTCACCGGACGAACCGTTGCTGATCCCCGGCCTGGAACTGGTGTCGCAACCAGCCGCGCTGACACAGATGGTCCGCGCTGCCCAGCGGCAAAAGCCGGACGGGGAGCAGGAACGCCTGCGCACGTTGCTGCTGGAGGCGCTGCACGAACTCGAGGACCTGCGAGCGCGGTTGGGCTGAGCCGGTAATCTGTGGGTCTTGCGCTGAGTCCATCAACGATTGTTGAACCCGACGATTGGGCCATCGTTGGCACCACGCTCGAATCCGCCGTGAATGACACTTGTGATAGAGCAGGCGGAAGCGGTTCCTATTAGCTGGTCACGCGCTGTTTCTGCTTGCTCCGGACGTCGAGCCGGTTCGGCAGCATGGCCGTAGGCGTGTTGTCGCGGCGCGCGAAGTGGTGGTACAGCCCGGCCGCCGCATGCAGCGCGATCAGGGCCAGGAGCAGGTAGCCGGTATTCTCGTGAAGTTCATGCATCTGGCTGGCGAACGGTCGATCCGGGCCGGTAACGGCCGGTAGAGTGCCGAAGAAGAACAGATCAACTCTGTCGCCGTGTGCGCCGGTATAGATCAGCCCGAACAGGGGTTGGGTCAGCAGCAGGACGTAGAGCGCATACTCGCTGGCGCTGGTGGCGAATCGCATCGGCCGTGACATCGTGGCAGGCCAGTTGGGGAAACGGGTGAATTGGCGCCAAACCAGCCGGGCGAGCGTCACGATCCAGATGGTCAGGCCGAACGAACGGTGAAGCTGGAGGAAAATCTGCTTCACCGTGGCGGGCACAAGATCAATCGAGAACGCAAGCACGAAGACCGTGACGATGAGCAACACGGTCAGCCAATGCATGAACTTGATCACCGGATCAAATTCGAGCGGCGCGGCATCCAGGGTCGGGCGCGGCATCTGGGTTTCTCACTCTCATGCTGGGGGTGCCCTGCCAGGGGCGCATGCGTGAAAGACTTTGAAGCGCGCGGATTATTCCCGTCTGCGGCGGATCAGGCCTTGACCAGCGGACAGCCGCCCTCGCTCATCGGGCGGAACGCGTCGACGCCTGCGATCGTTTCCACCACCTCCAGCAGATCCCACTCGCTTTTTGACTGAGCCGGCTGCTTGGCGCGCAGCAGGAAGGTGTCGCGGACCACCCTGCCATCGATCCGCAGCTTGCCGTCTTTGGTCATGAAATCGTTGATCGGGATTTCCCTCATCTTTTCCATCACTGGGCCGGCGGCGTCGGTGCCGGCGGCCTGGATCGCCTTCAGGTAATGCGTCACAGCACCCCAGGTGCTGGCCTGGAACGCGGTGGGCGGCCGGTCCTTGTGCTGTTTGGCGAAGCGGGCGGCGAACGCTCGGGACGGTTCATCGTGATCCCAGTAATACGGCTGGCTGAAAATCATGCCCTGGGCGGCTGCCAGCCCGAGCGAATGGATATTGGTCAGTGAGCAGTTCAGCGCGGCCGGGACGATGCCGCGCCTGGTCAGTCCGAACTCGCCCATCTGTTTGGCGATGTTGATGAAGTCGGCGCCGCCGGCGGCGATCCCGACCGCCTGTGCGCCGGACGACGCCGCGGCCAGCAGGTGGGCCGAAAAGTCGGTCTCCCCCAGCGGTGCCAGGCTGTGGCCCAGCACCGTCGCACCCAGGCCCCGCAGGATCGCCGTGGCGTTCAGTTCCAGCGATTTGCCGAAGGCATAGTCGGAGGTGATGAAGAACCACTTCTTCTGGCCCTGTTTTACGAGCGCCTCGGCGGGTCCCTTGGCGGCGGAATAGTTGTCATATGTCCAGTGAACGCCGTACGGGGAGCATGCGGAGCCGGTCAGGTCGGTGGTTCCCGCCGCGATCGGCACATCGATCCGCTCGCGCTGTTTGCACAGATCCTGCACCGCCAGGGCGACAGCGGAATTTCCAAGACCGAAGATCGCATCGACCTTGTCCTCGTCGATCCAATGCCGAGCGGTCGACAGGCCGACATCGACCTTGTTTTGCAGGTCGGCCTGGATGACCTCGATCGGCGCGCCCAGGACATTGCCGCCAAAGTCTTCGGCCGCCATGCGGGCCGCGACAAAGTCGCCGTAACCCTGCTGGTCAGAGAATACCCCTGACATGTCGTCCAGTACGCCGATCTTCACCACGCCGTCGGAGATCGCCGCGGCGGCGGCGCGCCTCGGCCGGAAGATGGCGGCCACCGGCAGCATCGCGGCGGCGGCGAGAAGGTTTCTGCGGTTCACGGCGGTTTCCTTTTATCTTTATTCGACCGCATCAATAGCGCGATCATGCTCCCGGGCGCGACGACGATATGTTGTTAAATCGACATGCCCGCCGCGGCGAGCGCCTTGCGGAAGTTCGGCTCCGGTTGCGGCAGCGGTGCAGTTCCCAGCTACTGGTGCCGACCGGGCGTATTTCGCGCTCGACCGGGACTTCGATCAGGTACGGGCGATTGGCGGCGATCGCGGTCTTGATCGCGTCCTCAAGTTCGCAGGAGGTTTGGTCGACGCCAATCGCTCGTTCAGACGATTACCGTGCGAACCGCGGCATTCCGCCGATAGCCAACCGTCGCGCGCGCCTCAACCGCCGAAAGCGGAAAGGCCGGTCTGGGCGCGGCCGAGGATCAGGGCGTGCACGTCGTGGGTGCCCTCGTAGGTGTTCACCGTCTCCAGGTTCATTACGTGACGAATGACGTGGTACTCGTCGACGATGCCGTTGCCGCCGTGCATGTCGCGGGCGACGCGGGCGATGTCCAGCGCCTTGCCGCAGTTGTTGCGCTTCAGCAGGCTGATCATTTCGGGCGCGGCCTGGTGCTCGTCCATCAGGCGGCCCAGGCGGAGGACGGCGTGCAGGCCCAAGGTGATCTCGGTCTGCATGTCGGCCAGCTTTTTCTGGATCAACTGCGTCGCGGCCAGCGGGCGGCCGAACATCATGCGCTGCAGGGTGTATTCGCGGGCGGCGTGCCAGCAGAATTCGGCGGCGCCCAATGCGCCCCAGGCGATGCCGTAACGGGCGTTGTTCAGGCACGAGAACGGGCCTCGCAGGCCTTTGACCCCGGGAAGCTGGTTCTCGGCGGGAACGAACACGTCCTGCATCATGATCATGCCGGTGACCGAGGCGCGCAGCGAGAATTTGCCCTCGATCTTGGGCTGCGTCAGGCCGGGCATGCCGCGTTCCAGCAGGTAGCCGCGGATGTCGCCGGCGTCGTCCTTGGCCCACACCACCAGCACATCGGCGATCGGGCTGTTGGTGATCCAGGTCTTCGAGCCGTTCAGCAGGAAGCCGCCGTCGACCTTCTTCGCCCGCGTGCGCATCGAGGCGGGGTCCGATCCGGCGTCCGGTTCGGTCAGGCCGAAGCAGCCGACGAACTCACCGGTTCGCAGCTTGGGCAAGTATTTCTGCCGCTGATCCTCCGACCCGAAGGCGTGGATCGGATACATCACCAGCGAGGACTGCACCGAAAATGCCGACCGGTAGCCGGAATCGACACGTTCGACCTCACGCGAGATCAGGCCGTAGCTGACATAGTTCACGCCGGCGCAACCGTAACCGTCCAGCGTGGCGCCGAGAAAGCCCATCTCGCCGAACTCGTTCATGATCTCGCGGTCGAACTTCTCCAGGCGGTTTGCCATCAGCACGCGGGGGAACAGCTTCTCCTGGCAGAAATCGTGGGCTGCATCGCGGATCGCGCGTTCGTCTTCCGACAGGGCGCTTTCCAGGCGAAGTGCGTCGTCCCAGGCGAACGGCGTGAAATGGCTGGTGGGGCGAGGAGTGGCGTCGTTCATGCGTCGGTATCTCTGCTCTCGGCGGCCTGAGGCGGCCGGGTCCGAAGGAACATGAAGGCCGGCACATCGTCGCCGAAGCCGACCACCGCCGGACCGAGGTCCTCGTCCCGCCGGTAGCGCTCACGGCGGAAATCATCCCGCCGTGGTTCGTCTCGCCTGGATTCGTCCCGCCTGGGTTCGTCGTGCCGGGTCTCTCGGCGGGGGTCGGGGCGCCTGTGTTCGTCGCGGCCGGTCTCGGGGCGGCCGGTCTCGGGGCGGCGGGTCTCGGGGCGGCGGTGTTCGTCGTGGCGTGGCTCGTCACGCGGTGAATCCTCACGACGCGGCAGGCGCTCCGCTATGACGGCCAGTTCGGGCTGAAGGGCGCCATCGGGGCGGGGGCGCTCAGCACGTGTGCGCTCAGGCCGCTTGCGCTCGGCCCGCGGCTTCTCGGTCTTTTCCGCCGCTTCCCGCGGTTTGGCCTTTTCAGAGGGCTTCTTCGCCTCGGCCGGCTTGCGGCCACGCCGCTTACGGGCATCTTTCTCGGCCCAGCCCACAGGATCGAGGCCTTCCACCAGGATCGGCGGAATTGGATGCCCGATCAGTTTCTCGATCTGCTCCACCGCGTAGCGGTCTTCCGGCGCGGCGATGGTGAAGGCCTTACCCTCCAGCCCCGCGCGTCCGGTGCGGCCGATGCGATGGACGTAGTCCTCCGCGTGGATCGGCACGTCGAAGTTGAACACGTGCGACAGGCCGCCGATGTCGAGGCCACGTGCCGCCACATCGCTGCAGACGAGTAGCCGCAGTTCGTTCGCCTTGAACTTCTCCAAGGTCGAAAAGCGCACCGTTTGCGCCATGTCGCCGTGCAGGGCGCCGGCATCGAAGTGGTGCTTCGTCAGCGACTTGTGCAGGATGTCGACGTCGCGCTTGCGATTGCAGAAGATCAGCGCGTTCTGCACGTTCTGACTGCGGATCAGCCGCCGCAGCGCTTCCCGCTTGTCATGTTCGGCGACCAAGGCCAGGCCCTCGGTGATCGTCGTGGCAACCGAGGCGGCTCGGGAGACCGCGATCTCCTTGGGGTTGGTCAGGAAGGCATCGACCAACCGGCGGATTTCCGGACCCATCGTGGCGGAGAAGAACAGCGTCTGGCGGGTGGACGGCAGCATCGAGACGATCCGCTCGACATCGGGGATGAAGCCCATGTCGAGCATGCGGTCGGCCTCGTCGATCACCAGCAGCTTGGTGTCCGACAGCAGAATGGTGCCGCGTTCGAACATGTCCAGCAGGCGGCCGGGTGTGGCGATCAGCACGTCGACGCCGCGGTTGAGCACCTCTTTCTGGTCGGACATGCTCTCGCCGCCGATGATCAGCGCATGGGTCAGCTTCAGGTATTTGCCGTACTGGACGAAGTTCTCGGCAACCTGGAGCGCGAGTTCGCGGGTGGGCTCCAGGATCAGGCTGCGCGGCATGCGAGCGCGGGCGCGCGAGCCGGAGAGGATATCCAGCATCGGCAAAGTGAAGCCGGCGGTCTTGCCGGTGCCGGTCTGTGCGGTGCCCATGACGTCCCTGCCCATCAGGACGTAGGGGATCGCCTGTTCCTGGATCGGCGTCGGGTGGCGGTAGCCCATGTCGTCGATGGCACGCAGCACTTCCGGCGACAGGCCGAGGTCGGCGAACACGGTGCGCGCGAGTTCCGGCGGCGGGCCGGCGGCGATCGGGATCAGCGACGGCTGGTCGTCGTCGTGGCGACCGTCATCGTCCCGAGTCTCGCCCTCATCCCGATTTTCATCTGGCGCGGCTTCGGCGTCGGATGAAACGTTTGCGGCCGCGCCAACCGCCTCCTCCGGGACGTGCGGGAGCGGTTCCGTCGCGGCGTCTTCCGGCCGAGCGACGGTCTGCTCCGCGTCGGTCTGGTCCGCGACGGCCTGTTCCGCGACGGTCTGCTCCGCGACGGTCTGCTCCGCGACGGTTTGTTCCGCGTCGGTCGGTTCCCGGGGGGCGGTGGTGGTTTCGGTCAAATCCGGTCCAGTCGATGGCATGGGTGCGATTTGTGAGTAGGTCATTCCGCGCTGAGCCGCGGGGCGCGCCAGACAGCCAAACGCCAATCCGCGTTCAAGGTGTCCTGCATCCGCCCGCGCGCCGGGCGGGGTATCGGGACTACCAGGGCAAAAGTCAAGGATCGGCCTCGGGCGAATACAAGCGGTATTGCGTCATCGCCCCATTTTCTCGCTATGGCAGCGCAGCAATAGTGCCGACGGAGGCGGATGCGGGCGTCAGGCTGCCACCCGTTGACGGCATTCAACGATGGATCAGCGTCCCGGCTCACGGCCTGGCCACGATCCGTGATCGCGTGGCCACCGGTTTGGATGACGTTCAACTTGGGCAGGATGCGGCGTGCCGGCGATCACCCGCCGGTCATAGCGCTGGCCCGTCAGTTTCGACGTGACGGGCTGGGCGCCGCTCATGACGCGGCTCCTTCCGGGACCACCTTGTTGTCGATGATGGTGCCCACTGGCGGGCGGCGGCTTTCGCCAACCGCCGCCACCGAACCCCAACATTTGACCGGGCGCTATTCCGCCGCCGAACGGGCGACCCCGCCAAGTCCCGGCGAGGCCATCAATGATGATACCTTGGCCGGATCAAAGCCGAGCACGTCGCGCAGGATCTCTTCGGTGTGCTCGCCCAGCAACGGGGAGCGTTTCACTTCGGACACACTGTCCGACATCTTGATCGGGTTGCCGACGCTCAGATACTTGCCGCGGGTGGGGTGATCGACCTCCACCACCGTGCCCGTGGCGCGTAGCGACTGTTCCTCGGCCAGTTCCTTCATCGACAGGATAGGCCCGCAGGGGATATCGAACTCGTTCAGGATGTCCATTGCCTCGAACTTGGTCTTGGTCATGGTCCACTGCTCGATCGTATCGAAGATGAACTTCAGACGCGGCAGCCGGGCAGCGGGCTTGGCGTAGTCGGGATGGGACTTCCACTCAGGTTTGCCGATCACGTCGCAGATCGCTTCCCAGACCGGGGCCTGCGCGATGAAGTAGATGTAGGCGTTCGGATCGGTCTCCCAGCCCTTGCACTTCAGGATCCAGCCGGGTTGTCCACCGCCGGACGCATTGCCGGCGCGCGGCACCGCGTCGCCAAACGTGCCGTCCGGATATTGCGGGAATTCCGTCAGCGGACCGTGCTCCAGGCGCTGCTGATCGCGCAGCTTGACCCGGCACAGGTTCAGCACGCCGTCCTGCATCGCCACGTCCACCTTCTGGCCGCGGCCCGTGGTGTTGCGCTGGAACAGGGCTGCCACGATGCCGAGTGCCAGGTGCAGGCCGGTGCCGGAGTCACCGATCTGCGCGCCGGTGACCAGCGGCGGCCCGTCGTCGAAGCCGGTCGTGGACGCCGAACCACCGGCGCACTGGGCGACGTTTTCGTAAACCTTGCAGTCCTCATAAGGGCCCGGGCCAAAGCCTTTGATCGAGGCCAGGATCATGCGAGGGTTGAGCTGCTGGATCCGCGCCCAGGTGAAGCCCATGCGATCCAGCGCGCCGGGGGCGAAGTTTTCGACCATGACGTCGCAGGATTTGACCAGCGCTTCGAGGACTTCCTTGCCACTCTTGTCGCGTCCATCGATGGTGATGGAGCGTTTGTTGTGGTTCAACATGGTGAAATACAGGCTGTCGACGCCCTTGATGTCCTGCAACTGACCGCGCGTGATGTCGCCGACACCGGGCCGTTCGACCTTGATCACGTCCGCACCAAACCAGGCGAGAAGCTGCGTGCAGGTAGGGCCCGACTGGACGTGGGTGAAGTCCAGAATACGGACGCCATCGAGTGCTTTGGTCATTGGAGTTACTCCCGAACCTGAGGCTGAGTTGTTCTGTTCTTCATGGCGATGACCTGGCCGGTCGTGAGCTGCCGCTCCCCATCCCGGTGCGGTGCGATCCAAGCCATTTGCCACCACTGGGGACCGCGGCAGGTGGTCCGGGCAAGTCGAACCGTAAAGCGGAGGGAAACATCACGCCGGTAAACACGTTACTCGTCCATCGTCGCAGCCGGCATAATCGGCATTTTCATTGTCCTCCGCATTCGCTTTCTAACAAGGTCAGGCTGTCCTGGCTGGACTTCACCCCATCGAGAAAATCGCCATGCCGTTCCACATGGGCCGCCAGCCCCATCGTGTGACCGCGCACCAGCCGCTCGGCGCGGTCGGGATCGCCTGCCTGCAAGGCCGCGATGATCGCGCGGTGGTCGGCGACCGATCTCCGGGCGCGATTGTCCTGTGTCATCGTGACCGCGCGGACGGCACGCATGTGGATGAACAGTGTGTTGGTCAGGCTCGACATCAGGCCGATGCCGCCCAGACGGATGATGGCTTTGTGGAATACCATGTTGGCATCGGAGTATTCGGTCGGATGCCTGGATGGATCTTCCTCGAACGCATCCATCAGGCCGGTCAGTTCGGCGATGCCGGCCAGGGGTTCACCATCGGGACCGCCCTGGCGTACGGCGGTCGCCGCGATTCGCGCTGCCATGCTCTCGATACCCGCCCAGACCGTGATCATTTCGACGACCTCGCGTTTGGTCTTGCGAACGACGACGATGCCGCGGCGTGGGATGGAGCGGACAAAGCCTTCCTGCTCCAGCACCGAAAGGGCTTCCCGGATCGGTGTGCGGCTGACCCCGAGGTCTTCGCTGAGCTGGCGCTCATCCAGGCGGATTTCGCCGGCTTGCCCGTAGATGTCCATTTCCGTGATCGCGCGCTTGATCGAGTCGCAGGCCTGCTTGCGCAGACCCAGCCCGGTATCCAGCGGCTCAATCCGAAGCCTTGGCTGCGTTTCTGGCAACGCGTCCTCCCATATTTGGAATATTTTGTCTTTTGTATGCCACGGAAGTCAAGCCCCAGCGCAAGTGACGTGAAAGCCTGGCAAGCGGTCAGGATGGCGCACACGTCCCGCTGCTGTGGACATATCCCGCTCGTTTGGACGGTTGATCGGCGTTACGACCGGCCGCCGCTCAGAGTCGTTGCTCCGGATGACGTCAACCGTTAAGTTTGCGCTCGCAACACGATCAAACATGGCGCACGTCCCTGGTGGGATCGTCGTCGATCGCAAGGTGTCGGATGCGTCAGCCCCCAGATCAGTGGTTCAGCAAAAGCAATGAGTGACAAATTCAAACGCCGGCGTAGGCGGACGGGTTCGACTTCGGCACGGTTCAATCCATCGCAACTCGTTCCGGCAGAGGCCGGCCGCCCGGCGCGTGTCGGCAAGGCCGAACTCGCGGCGTGCGCGGGGGTTGCCATCGTCGCCATCGCGCTGATCGCGCTGATCTGGATCGTCACGACTCGCGCGATGCAGGAGCAACGGACCGAGATCCGCGAGGAGGCGGAGCTGGCCCTGAAGGGTGAGGCCGCCAGCATGGCGGAGACGATCTCGCATGAGCTGCTGATGATCGATCAGAGCTTGATCATCATTCAGTCGGCCTGGAAGGCGGATAGCGAAGCGGTCGATCTCGACAAATGGCAGAAGCAAATGCCTGCCCTGACCTCTGTCACGGACGACCTGTTCATCTGTGACGACCAGCAAATCATCCGTCAGGACATTGTGCCGAAGGCGGTCGGGCAGGGCGTCGGGGCCGCCTACGTAACATTTCCCCACGGTTCGCTGGAGGTCTTCGAAAGCGACGGAACCAAGAACAAGGAGTCGTTGCTGCTGCAAGGGGACACCGGCGCCCCGATCGAGGCGCGGCAGTTCCTGATGTATATCGTCCGGCCGTTGGATCATCCCAAGGGGTGGCTGCTCGGTGCATCGTACCGATCCACGGAATTGACGAAACTCTTTGCCGAGGGGGCGCCCGGCAACAACTCGCTGGTCGCCCTGATGGATACGAAGCGCGGCATCCTGCAGGCGGTCGTCGGACCGGCCGCGCGCCGGCCGACGACGGATCTTTCCAAAACCGTTCTGTTTGACGCCATTACCCGAAGCCCGACAGGAACCTGGGCCGGGACCACCCCGGTGGACGATGTCGACAGGCTGCACGCATTCCACCGGGTTGGCGATCGCGACATGGTGGTCCTGATCGCGGCAAACATGGCCGAGGTGATGGCGCCGGCGGATGACCTGGCCGCGGATACGCGTGGACTGGCGTTCGTGGCGACGGCGCTGGTCCTTGCGATCGGCTGTGTTGTTCTTTGGGAACTTTATACAATCCGTGGGCACGCGCGGCAGAAACGCAGGCTCGATCGCAGCAGAGGCGAATTGGAGCGCCTTCGCACCGAGGAGGCCGGAAACACCGCACGCGCACGGCTCAACGCGGCTCGGTTGCAGGTGGTTGTGGAGAGGACGACCGACGGCATCGCGTTGTTCGATTCCAGGTTACGGTTGGTGCAGTGGAACCACCCGTTTCTGCGCGGCATTGGCGTCGAGCCGCGGACGGAAATGCCACTCGACGAACTGTTGCGGGAACAGGTGGCGAGGGGCTTGTTCGGTCCGATAGCGGATGTCGAAGCCGAGATCGCCCGCCGGGCTGGCATCCTGCGCGGCGGCGACCCCGCGGGATTGCCGCAGCCCGGGCCCGACCATGAGGAATTGATCCTGCGCGGACTGCCAATCACGGAAGGGGGCTTCATTCTTCTCCTCAACGGGCTTTCGACGTGGGAACGGCCGCCGCCGCCGCTGCCGCCAGCGGAAATCGACGAAGCTGCCGCCCCCGAAACGGCACCCGCCGCGCCGATCGAATGGTGAACGCGCCGACGAAGCGTGATCCCGCGAAGAACTACAGCAGCAGGATCAGGCCGAGGCTGAGCACCATTCGGCTGGCGCGTCAGACCAGTTCGATCAGGGCGGCGATACCCTGGCCGACGCCGATGCACATCGTCGCGATGGCGCGCTTTTGCCCGAGCGTCTCCATGGCGTTGACGGCGGTCAGGGCGAGGCGGGCACCGGACATTCCCAGCGGATGGCCCAGCGCGATGGCACCGCCATGCGGGTTCACGTGATCGGAGGCTTCCGACAGACCGAGTTGGCGTAACACCGCGATGCCCTGGCTGGCGAAAGCCTCATTCAGTTCGATGATGTCGACGTCGCCGATCGACAATCCGGTCTTGGCCAGCAGCTTTTGCACGGCGGGTGCGGGGCCGATGCCCATGATGCGCGGCGGCACGCCGGCGGTGGCCATCGCGACGACCCGGGCACGAGGCGTCAGGCCGTGCCGCTTGGCGCCTTCCTCGGACGCCAGGATCAGCGCGGCGGACCCGTCGTTGACCCCGGACGCGTTGCCGGCGGTCACGGTGCCGGGATCGCGGAACGGGGTTTTCAGCTTCGCCAGCATCTCCAGCGTGGTGTCGGGGCGCAGATGTTCATCGTGTTCCACCACCGTGTCGCCCTTGCGGCCCTTGATCGTGACGGGCGTGATCTCCCTGGCGAAGAACCCGCTGTCCTGGGCTTTTTTGGCGCGCTGCTGGCTGGCGTAGGCGAATTTGTCCTGGTCGGCGCGGGAGATCTGAAACTCCTCGGCGACGTTCTCACCGGTTTCCGGCATCGAATCGGTGCCGTACGCCTTCTGCATCAACTTGTTGACGAAGCGCCAGCCGATGGTGGTGTCGTAGACCTCGGCGGAGCGGGAGAATGCCTCGGTCGCCTTGCCCATGACGAACGGCGCGCGGGTCATGCTTTCGACCCCGCCGGCCAGCATCAGGTGGGCGTCGCCGGACCGGATCGCGCGGGCCGCGGAACCGACCGCGTCCAGGCCCGACCCGCACAGGCGGTTGATGGTGGAGCCGGATACCGCGGTGGGAAGGCCGGCCAGCAGCACGGCCATGCGGGCGACGTTGCGGTTGTCCTCCCCGGCCTGGTTGGCACAGCCCATGATGCAGTCGTCCAGCGCTTCCCAGTCGATGCCGGCATTGCGCGCGGCCAGTGCGCGGATCGGGTGGGCGGCGAGGTCGTCGGTGCGGACATCCTTCAGCGCGCCGGCATAGCGGCCGATCGGAGAGCGGGTGAAGTCGCAGATGTAAGCTTCGGCCATGGACGAGATTCCCCCTGGGTTGTTGGATCGCTTGACGTGTCAGGGGTATTTAGACCGTCATGAACGATGAGACCAGACAGGGATGGTCCCGCTCCTAACCCGGCACCAGCGAGGCCGAGGCTGCAGACCGGTTCGCGCTGATCCGTGGGTTTACCGAGGTCAGCGTGCGATTCCGCCAGCCATGCAGGCCGTCCACGACCCGGATCCGGGCACGGTGCAAACGCCAGCCGAGTGTCGTTTCAGTTGATACCAAACGCCGATATTCCGAATCGTGCAGCGCCTTGTCGTCGCAGGCCCGCTTTACGGGATCGTCGTAGAAAGTCGCGATCTTGGTGGCACTCATCCCGGGCGTTTCCAGCCATTTTGGCACGTGAAGCGTGGTGAGCCGCTCGATATCCGTCAACAGGCGCACCATCCCCATTCCGGTGGCGGGGCAGGAGGACTGGAAGGCATCGCCGATCATCACGACGCCGTCCCGCCGATATCGCTCCGAAGTATAGAGGTCGATGGGACGCGCAACGACCGGTCCGACCGTTCGATAGGTTCCGATGACAGAGGCGAGACCGGGTAACACCTCAGCGAGGCCGGCAGCGGGATCGGTCAGGAAATCCCGGGTCCAGGCCTCGCGATGATCGCGATAGGTGAACAGGTTGACCCGGGTCGCGGCGCCCATCGTGAAGGCGGCAAGATAATCGATCCGATCGCGGATCCTCTCGCGCTGATAGACGACGAAGGAATGCTCGAACGACCCTCGCTCAACCGGCTCGATATCGAATCCGAACGTCAGCGAGTGGGCCGGCCGGATGATCCGCCGATCGACCCCGACCTGTTTGGCGAGCGCATAGCCTTGGCCGGTTGCGAGGACGATAAGGCGGCCGCTGATGATCCGACCGTCGGATATCCTGATCCGTTGGGTCGTATCGCTGGTCTCGACTATGGCCGCCCGCCCGGTGACGGTCGTCACGTTTGGCGGCAGCTTGGCGCGCGCGCGGTTGACCAGCGCCTCATAGCGAAGGCCGTAGTTTATCGTTCCGGTCGTGCTCATGACGCGGCTAGAACGACCCAGGGTAACTGTTTCTCCCCGGTACAGCCCGTGTGTGAGGTCATCGAGAAAACCCAGATCCCTCAACTGTTCGACCTGCGGTCCATCCAGATGTTCGGCTCGGAAATCAGGAGGATAGACCTCGTACCGATCGATCAGGCACACGTCGTAGCCGGCGCGTCCGAGAACCGTCGCAGCCAAGGTACCGCTGATCCCACCGCCGACGATCACGATGTCGGCGTGATGGGAGGTCTCGCTGGAACGATCCGATAAGGCGCCGATGCTCACTAATCGCCACTCCAGATGGGTTGAAGGGATCATATGCATGGGCTGTGTGGGATTACCGATCAACAGCAAATGAGCACGTAACCGGATTTAGCGGTTCCGGGTGTCTGTCGAGACCGTGCGGCTCTCGGTAAGCGTATATATTCCGTAGATCGGTCCGGAAGATTCAGCCATATTTGCCGATATAAGTGCATATAAGCAATGTAAGCTCACCACCCTTGGCGATGGCGGTGTTTAGAGGAAACGACCTAAGTTCGTTATTTCTACCCGACAAACACGTCATCCCGCGGGTTCGGTCATCGGCGTTTGGTCATTGGCCTCCGAACCCGGCCGGGCTATCTGTGAGCGATCCAAAAGGGGAAACGAGAATGCTTGATATGGCGGGAAAGGTGGCGATCGTTGCGGGCGCGGGATCGATTGGCCCGACCGGCGGCAAGATCTGGGGCAATGGCAAGGCGACCGCGGTTCTGCTCGCGCGCCAGGGAGCCGCGGTCTTCCTGCTGGATGTCAACGAAGAGGCGATGGCCGAGACCAGGTCGATCATCGAGGGCGAGGGCGGCGTTTGCGCCACGCATCGCTGCGACATGACGCTGGCCGCGGACGTGCAGGAGATGGTACAGGCCTGCGTGGACCGGTTCAAGCGGATCGACGTCCTGGTGAACAACGTTGGTGGGTCGGCGCCCGGCGACCCGGTTTCAATGACCGAGGAAGTCTGGGACCGACAGATCGACCTCAACCTGAAGACGGCGTTCCTGGGCTGCAAGTTCGTGGTGCCGGTGATGGTCGAGCAGGGCAAGGGGGCGATCGTCAACATCGCCTCGGTTGCCGGGATGCGGAACGATTTCCGCAGCGGGCGTTCGCATGTGGGCTACAGCGCATCGAAGGCCGGTGTGATCCAACTTTCGCGGTCGGTCGCGGGGACCTACGCGAAGCAGGGTATTCGTGTGAACACCGTCGTGCCGGGGCTGATGCACACGCCGTTGGTCGAGTATCGGCTGGCTCGGACGGTTGGTGGAAACGACGTGCAAAAGCTGATCGAGGCGCGCAATGCGGCGGTGCCGATGGGGCATATGGGTGACGCCTGGGACGTCGCGCACGCAGTGCTGTTCCTGGTGTCCGATGAGGCCCGCTTCATTACGGCGACGGAGATCGTCGTAGACGGTGGCAGCACCGCGGCGATGCCGTAACTCTTACTGGCGGAGAGGCGCGCATCCCGGCGGGTTCGCTACTGCGGACCGCCGCGGATGTGATCCAACAGTGCCGACGCCGACCGATCGAGGACGTCGCCGCGCCAGGCCACATGCTGATCCGGTCGGATCACCACCAGACGAGCGCCATAGAGATGCCGGAGCCGGTCGTCCCCCGGGGCCAGGATCTTGAGCGCCAGGCCGCATTCGGCGGCAGCGGATCGCAGCCGTTCGAGATCGCCCTCGGCACCAGGGCCAGTGACCAGCACGGTGAATCCCGGACCGAAGCGGTCGTACAGGGAGTCTCCCGCCGCCAGCCAGAGATGCGGCGCGAGACAGCCGGGCGATGCCGATGGCTGGTAGTCGGAGAAGTGCCAGCTGGGCGGTTTGGTTCCATCGGAGGCGACAAGTGGGGAATCCGTGTAGGGAATGCCGAGGACGACACCGAGCGTCTTGAATTCTCGGAGTTTGTTTTGGCGGATTTCGGCGCCGATCGCCGATCGCAGGATGTCACCGTCAGGGCCGGCTGCTTCCATGCCTTCGCGGACCAGGTGCTGGCTTAACATGGCGTTGTTGGCCACCGCTTCCTGGATGACCTTCTGGTGCACCGGGCGTCGTTCAATTTCGTAACTTGGAAGAAGCATTGTGCCACCCCAGCCGCGCAACACGGCGGCGAGCTTCCATCCGAGGTCGACGGCATCGCCGATCCCCAGGTTCATCCCGTAGCCGCCGAACGGCGGATGCAGATGGCAGGCATCGCCCGCCAGGAAGACGCGGCCGTGCCCGTAGCTGTCGGCGATCAGGCTGTGGGCCGACCAGGGGTCGATGGTCAGGATCTCGATGTCGAGGTTGCCGCCGGGCACGTCGCCCAGAGCACCGCGAACGGCAGTCATCGCCTCGGTCTTCCCGATGTCGCCGGACCCTTGCCGGGCCGGCATGATCATGAACCAGAGGTCGCCGGTGTCCATCGGTCCGGTCAGCCCGGGAGAATCCGGATTGACCAGCCAATACATGATCCCGGGCTTGTGTGGGTGCCGGTGCATCAGGCCCGGCGCGCGATAGACGATGCCGCAGTTCTGTGCGAAGCCGTGCTGGCCTTCCAGTCTGATCCCCAGCCTGGCACGAACCAGGCTGCGCGATCCGTCGGCGCCGATCATGTACTCCGCACTGATATTCCGTTGCCCGCCACTAATGAGGTCAGTCACCGTGGCGACCACGCCATCCTCGGTCTGCTCGAAATCCGTGAGTTCGGTGCTCATGTGCAGGGCGACGGTCGGCAGTGTCAGCACGTGGTCGCGCAGTACCGCCTCAACCTTGTACTGCGGTATCCATTGCGCCGGTTCGGAGAACAAATCGTTCCTTTCGCGCCTGCCGTAGAAGGCGTTTTCGAAATGCGCCAGTTCCGGACCGAACAGTCGGGTCGCGAAGATGATATCGGTCGGGTAGTCCGCCGGTAACGGCGCGGCGCGACGGATCGCCTCGGCGAGGCCCCAGCGCCGCATGTGCTCCATGGAGCGGACGTTGGTAGTCTTCGCCCGAGGCTGCTGGCCCACCCGGTCGTGCCGCTCCACGACGGTGGCACGGATGCCGCGGTGGCCGAGTTCGATCGCCAGCGAAAGTCCGATCGGACCGCCGCCGACGATCAGGACCTCGGTGGGTGCGGTGTCACCCATCGGCGGCGCTGATTGGGTCAGGGACGTTGTCCGGTGTCACGGCATGAACGCGCCGCCGTTCACGTGGATGGCCTGTCCGGTGACGTAACGGGCTTCCGGCGAACACAGGAAGCGAACCATTGCGGCAACCTCATCGGGTTGCCCCCGACGGCCGAGCGGGCTGTCGGGCAGGACGGACCGGCCATGGTTACCGCCCGCCGCGGCGCCGCGAATGGTCTCGATCGATCCCGGAACCACGGTGTTCACCGTGATGTTGTCTGCCGCCAGTTCCTTGGCGAGCGCGCGCGTCAACCCGAGCATACCGGCTTTCGCCGTCACCGCGTGGACCCGTCCGACGGCACCCACATGGGCCGAGATGCCGCCCAGGTTGACGATCGACCCACCCCCGGCCGCCGCGATGTGCGGCGCCGCCGCGTGCGCGCAATAGAACGCACCATCCAGCGTCGTGCCCATGATCTCCCGCCATTCATCCGGCGTCATGTCGGTGAATTTTGTCTGCCGCCGCACCGAGGCATTGTTGACCAGCACATCCAGCCGGCCGAAATGCGCCACCGCTGCCTGCACCAGCCCGAGCGCCTGTGCGGGATCGGTGATATCGGCCATGTGCACGACCGCTTCGCCGTCTGCCTCGCGCACCAGCCTGGCGGTTTCTGCGGTGTCGTGTTCGGCCTGTCTTGCCGTCACAACGACGGAAAATCCGTCGCGTGCCAGGTGCAATGCGATCGCTCGGCCGATATTCAGTGCGCTGCCGGTGACGATTGCCACCTTCGCTTCGTCGGACATTTTTCGGGCTCCCAAAGGTGCCGCGATTGGACAGCCAAAGCCGCTTGGTGTGCAATGGGGACAGGAGCAACAGGAGGAAGCCATGGCACAAGCCCCATCGTCCGCATCCCGCGACCGCGTCCGCGAAACCGTTCCCAAGATGATCGAGGTGACCGAGAAGGTCCTGTTCGGCGATATCTGGGAACGTCCCGAACTATCCAAGCGCGACCGCAGCCTGATCGTCTGCGCCGTATTGGTCGCGACCTATCGTCCCGAACAACTGCGCGGCCATCTGCAACGGGCGTTGGACAACGGGCTGACCAAAACGGAAATCTCCGAGATGATCACGCACGTGGCGTTCTATGCGGGCTGGCCGGCGTCGATGTCGGCGGCAAACATCGCGCGCGAGATATTCGAGGCCAACCCGTAGCCACTGCAAACACGTTGCTTTTGAAGAATGAGGACTGAAACGATGAAGGCGGGCTTTATCGGCCTCGGCACCATGGGTGCCAGTATGGCCGCAAACCTACAGAAGGGTATCCAGAAGGACGGTCACACCGTCCTGGTGCATGACGTGCGTCGAGAAGCGGCGGCATCCCACATCAAGAACGGCGCGGTCTGGGCAGCCAGCCCGGCCGCGCTGGCCGCGGAATGCGACGTCATCTTCTCCTCGTTGCCGGGCCCGGTCGAATTCGATGCGGTGACCTATGGCGAAACGGGCCTGCTATCGACGATCCGTAGCGGCGCCGCCTATTTCGACCTGACAACCAATGCGCCTTCGACTGTTCGCAAAGCTCACGCGGACTATGAGACGAAAGGCGCCTACCTGTTCGACGCTCCGGTCAGTGGCGGTCCGCGCGGTGCCGCAACCGGCAAGCTGGCGATCTGGTGCGGCGGCGACCCGGACGTTTTCGAAAAATGGAAGCCGGTGCTCGACACCATCGGCGACCAGGCGAAATACATCGGCCCGATCGGCGCCGGTTCGGTGGCGAAGCTGGTGCACAATTGCTACGGGTATATCGCCACCGCCGCCGCGGCCGAAGTCTTCAGCATGGGTGTGAAGGCGGGTATCGAGCCGCTGGCGATCTGGGAAGCCGTCCGCCAGGGCGCGATCGGCCGCCGCGGCGCGTTCGACTCGCTGACCGATCAGTTCCTGCCCAACAAATACGAACCACCCGCCTTCGCGTTGCGCCTGGCGCACAAGGACGTCTCGCTGGCGACCGCATTGGGTCGCGAGCTGAACGTGCCGATGCGCCTGGCGAACCTGGCGCTGGCCGATCTGGCGGAGGGGTTGAACCGCGGCTGGGGCAACCGGGACTCGCGCGCCATCATGGTGTTGCAGACCGAACGCGCCGGCGTCGAGGTGAAGGTGGACCCTCAGCGGCTGACGGAGGCGCTGGAGAACAAGGTGAAGAACGGCTAAGACGGGGGCCACGCCCGTATCGCCTTGCCAATCAGTGACTTGCAATCGGGCGTGGGGGGGCAAATATGGAGTTGATGCCAATCCGGATGAGAACAACCGCCCAAACGAGAGCAGCCGGATGACCTCGTCCGTCCGGTCGCGCCTTGTCGGGTGTCCCCATGAGCGACGCGATGTCTGGTAGCAACCTGTTCGGTGAGATCCGCCGGTTCGCTCGGACCTCCGGTGCGGTCGGCGGGATTGCTGCTCGCGTGGCGGGGGAGCGGGTTTTCGGGATCAAGACCGATCGCGCGGCGCACGCGGAGGATTTGAAGACCGTCCTGGGTGGCCTGAAGGGGCCGCTGATGAAGGTGGCGCAGTTCCTGTCCACTGTCCCCGACGCGCTGCCGGTGGAATATGCGGCCGAGTTGGCGCAGCTTCAGGCCAACGCCCCGGCCATGGGCTGGAACTTCGTCCGCCGTCGCATGGCGAGCGAGCTAGGTCCAGGTTGGCAGTCGAAATTCGCGTCGTTCAGTCAGGAGGCCTCGGCCGCCGCCAGCCTGGGGCAGGTGCATCGGGCCCGCCTGCCGGATGGAACGGATGTGGCGTGCAAGCTGCAATATCCGGATATGGCCAGCACGGTGGAAGCCGACCTGCGGCAGTTGAAGCTGGCGATGGCGGTGTATGCCAGGATGGACAACGCCATCCGCCAGGATGAGATCTACAAGGAACTGCGCGAACGCCTGCGCGAGGAGCTGGACTACCTTCGCGAAGCCGCACAAATGCGGTTGTATGGCCTGATGCTGAAGGACCAGCCGGGGGTGCACGTGCCCGTGCCGCTGCCGGAATTCAGCTCCAACCGCCTTTTGACGATGACCTGGCTGGATGGCCGGCCGCTGATGCATCGGCTCGCGGAAGACCCGCCGCAGGAGGAGCGCAACCAGATCGCCGAGGCGCTGTTCCGCGCCTGGTACGTGCCGTTCTACCGCTACGGCGTGATCCACGGCGACCCGCATCTGGGCAACTACCAGGTGCGGCCCGATGGTTCGGTCAACCTGCTGGATTTCGGCGCCATCCGGGTGTTCGGCGCGGGTTTCGTCACCGGGGTGATCGAGTTGTTCGAGGCGGTGCGCGACCACGACGATGCCAAGGCGCATCACGCCTACAAGACCTGGGGTTTTGTGGACCTGTCAGATGAAAAGATGGACGTGCTGAACCTGTGGGCTCGGTTTCTTTACGAGCCGCTGACCCAGGATCGCGTCCGCCGCATTCAGGAGACGGACGATTCGACCTTTGGGCGCGAAGTCGCCGAACGGGTGCATGCCGGACTGAAGCGGACCGGTGGCGTCATGCCGCCGCGCGAGTTCGTGCTGATGGATCGTTCGGCCATCGGCCTGGGCGGCGTGTTCCTGCGGCTGAAAGCAGAACTGAACTGGAGCCGGCTGTTCCATGACCTGATCGCCGACTTCAATGAGGCGGCACTGGCGGAGCGGCAGGCCGCCGCGCTGTTGGAGGCCGGGGTTCCGCTGGCGCGATGACAACGCATTGCGGTGCGCACTGCGAACTCGGCAAGATTTTTCTGCTTGTTCCCAGGTTGGGAACATCCTATATTGAATCGTGCAGATCATCGCCAAACGGACACTCATGGTGTTTTGGGATCGCCATAACC